>CALLNA010000054.1 GCA_938005655.1 uncultured Novosphingobium sp. | reverse complement strand
CGAGGTCTCGGTGTCGACCGCCCCCATCCGCGCGGCGAAGGCCCGGTCGATCCAGCGCTGGAGCGCCTCGGCGGTCTGGACGCATTCGTAGGCGTCGAGGTCGACCGGCGGCATGGCGGGCAGAGGCTGGCGCGAGCCTTGCGGCGCGGCCAGGGCGGCGGCGTTCACAGCCTTCGCCGGATGGAGCTGGGTCGCCGGGCCGGGGCTGCCCGCCCCCCCGCCGAGGCGGCGCAGCAGGCTGGTGAAGCCGTGCTCCTCGAGGAAGGCGGCGAGCGGATCGGGGGGAATCGCGGTGAGCGCGAAGTCCTCCAGCGGGATCGGCAGCGGGCAGTCCTCCTTGAGCTGGACCAGCACGCGCGAGAGGCGCGCCATCTCGGCCTGCTCGATCAGGCTCTCGCGCAGCTTACCCGGCTTCATCGCCGGCGCGGCGGCCAGCGCGCCTTCCAGGCTGCCGTGCTCCTGGATCAGCTTGGTCGCGGTCTTCGGGCCGATGCCGCGGATGCCGGGGATGTTGTCGACCGAATCGCCCATCAGCGCGAGGACGTCGCCGACCAGCTCGGGCGGGACGCCGAACTTCTCCATGACCTCGGGAACGTCGATCCGCTGGTTCTTCATCGTGTCGAGCATGTCGACGCAGCCGCCCCCGGGGTAATCGGCGCTACCGTCGGGCGCTTCGGCGCACCGGCCGACGAGCTGCATCAGGTCCTTGTCGGACGAGATGATCGTCACGTCCCAGCCGCGCCGGGTCGCCTCGCGGGCGTAGGAGGCGATGAGGTCGTCGGCCTCGAGGTCGTCCTCCTCGATGCAGGGCAGGCTGAAGGCGCGGGTCGCGTCGCGAATCAGCGGGAACTGGGGCACCAGGTCCTCGGGCGGCGGCGGGCGGTTGGCCTTGTACTGGTCATAGAGCGCGTTGCGGAACGAGGTGCTGCCCTTGTCGAGAATCACCGCGAGGTGCGTCGGCCCGTCGGCCTTGTTGAGGTCGTCGGCCAGCTTCCACAGCATCGTGGTGTAGCCGTAGACCGCGCCGACCGGCACGCCGCGGGGATTCGTCAGCGGCGGCAGGCGGTGATAGGCGCGGAAGATATAGGCCGATCCGTCGACCAGGTAGAGGTGCTGCCGAGATTCCATTTGCGCGGTGTAGCAGGCACTTGGGGGAACGCCAGCGCCGCCGCGAAAACCGCGCGCCGCCGCCGCTTCCGGTCATACCTTGGACACAATTGGGTCCTAGAAACCCCCTCACTGAAAAGCTGCGCGAATTTCGTGATTCGCGACTAGCGCTTGCATCGCCGCGCCAAGACGATTAATTGACGCGCGAAGTCTACTCTTGCAGTAGGCTTTCCGCGGGGCCCGCCGTCTCTTTGCAGACATTGTGCCGCGCGTGGTCCACTCGCTGTTCAAGGATTACCATACATGCGCAAGATCGTTCTCGCTGCCGCCGTCGCTGGCGCCGCTCTCGCTCTCTCGGCTTGCTCGCAGAAGACCGAAGACGCCGCCGCCACCACCGCTGAAGCCGCCGCTTCGGACGCTGCTGCCGCCGCCACCGACGCCGCTGCCGCCGCTTCGGGCGCTGCCACGGAAGCCGCTGCCGCCGCCGCCGACGCCGCTGCCGCTGCTTCGGGCGCCGCCACGGACGCCGCTGCTGCCGCTTCGGACGCCGCGAAGAAGATGTAATCTTCGCCTCGGCGAATTACACGAGATCGGGCGCGCCGGGACTTGTCCCGCGCGCCCTTTCTTTTGCCCGCGCGAACCCGAGATCCTCGCTGTCTCGCGTAGCGGCGTTTTGAGGGGACCCTGCGGGCCCAAGCCGCGAAGGCGCGAAGAGAAGAAGGTTTGGTTTCGCGCAGAGCCCGCAGAGGACGCGGGAGGCGTAGCCCCCGCGGCGAAGCCGCTATCCGATCACAGGGTTGCGAATGACGGAGTGAAGGCGCCTGCGGCGCAACACCTCCGCGCCCTCTGCGTCCTCTGCGCGAACTTCCCCTTTTCTTCTTCGCGCCTTCGCGTCTTCGCGTGAGACAAAAATCGGAATGACGGTGCCCTCGGGCACACCTCACCCCCCGCTGGCGATTGCGGGGTAACGCCGGGGGAAGAACAGGACGCGGACGGGACAACGGCCGGCGCTGGTGCCTGGACCATACAGGCCTGGCTTGGCGTGATTGCTTGCGAATGGCTGGCGGGACACGCACGAAACCCACACAGTCTCGGCCCTGTGGTGCGAGGGAGGTGGCGGGACGGGCTCGCACCCCTGCCGCCTGCCTTGGGGCATACCCCTGGTTCATCCTCGCATCCGGCGGAGCGGATGCCGGGGCATCCGCGGGACAACGCCGACCGTTGATTTGCGGGGAGGCAAGGGAAGCGAAGGCCTGACCGCCCACCCGCACCCGCCGCGTGGATCGTCGGCGGCGTTGACATCCACCGCGACGACGGCGGATCACATAACCCATATGGTTCAGTTTGTCAAGCGGAATCGTGATCCCGCGCTTTTCCGGA
This sequence comes from uncultured Novosphingobium sp., assembly GCA_938005655.1. Taxonomy (GTDB): domain Bacteria; phylum Pseudomonadota; class Alphaproteobacteria; order Sphingomonadales; family Sphingomonadaceae; genus Novosphingobium. Next base: position 10,167 of record CALLNA010000054.1, on the reverse strand, counting down.
TTGCCTCTCAAGCGCGGCAAAAATGTCACATCGCGCATATTTTTGTATTCGCGGCGCGACAATTGTCTCGTTTGCGATTGCCTCGTCCCAATTGATAACGCTACCTTCAAAACTGATCGAATCAGATCACAAATGATCGCAAGGGGAAGCTCGCGATTATTTGAGATGGCACACAGGGGAGGTTCTCATGTCCAATTCGTTTACCCGCACGTTCCGCGGGGCTGTTTGCGCTGGTGTCGCGACGATCGCGCTCGCGCCGAGCCTGGCCTTCGCGCAGGACGCCGCTCCGGCCGACGAGGCCCCGAGCGACGAAATCGTCGTCACCGGCACGCTGATCCGTGGCACCACGCCGGTCGGCTCCAATGCAATCACCCTGGGCCAGGAGCGGCTACAGGAAACCGGCGCGACAAGCTCGAACGAACTGCTCGCCTCGATCCCGCAGGTGACGAACTACTTCAACCGCGTTCCTCTGTCGGATCTCGCGATCGCGGTGAACCAGATGCAGATCTCGCGGCCGAACATCCGCAACGTCTCGCCCAACAATGCGGCGAGCTCGGCGACGCTGATCCTGGTCGACGGGCATCGCATCGCCACGGCCGGTATCAGTCAGGCATCGGTCGATCCCGACCTCATCCCGACCGGTGCGATCGAGCGCGTCGAGGTCGTGACCGAAGGCGGTTCGTCGCTCTACGGCGCGGACGCGGTTGCGGGCGTGATCAACTTCATCACCCGCAAGCGCTTCAACGGCGTGAAGGTCGAGGGGCACTATGGCTTTGCCGACGACTATTGGCAGGCGGACGCTTCGATTACGGCGGGCAAGGCTTGGGAAACCGGCTCGGCCTATATCTCTTACTCCTTCACCAAGAACAGTGCGCTCTACGGTCGCGATCGTGATTTCATCCGCAATCTCGACTATACGTCCCAGCCCTATCGTGGCCGCGACCTGACCTGCACGCCGGCCAACCTCGCGGTCAACATGGTGTACGTGCCTGCCGCATATACGCTGTCCTCGACCAATTACGCTGCACCCGGTTTTACCGCCAATACGGCCAACCGCTGTGACGGCAGCGACGACAGCACGGCCATCCCGCGTGCCGAGCGGCATGGGGTGTTTGCCGGCCTGACCCAGGAATTGGGTGATCGGACCTCGGTCGACGTGCGCGCCTACTATGGCCAGCGCAAGACCCTCCAGACTTCGACCCTGCGTGGTACCGTCACGCTTGGGGCGAACAACTTTTTCGTTAAGCCCATCCTTGATGCAAAGGGCATCATCCTGGGGGATTTGGGTGGAGGTCTCGCCAACCAGGCATCGGCTTCGTTCAGCCTCGAGCCGATCTATGGCAAGGATAGTCAGCGCTCCAGCACCTTCATCAAGGAATGGGGCGTCAACGCCGAGATCAAGCACAACCTCAGCGACGACTGGCAGCTCCGCGGCCTGATCAACTGGAGCCAGAGCGACAGCCGGTTCAACCTGACCGGCATCAATACCGCCCGCCTTAACGCCGCTGGCGCCGGGACTACGGCGGCGACTGCGATCAACCCGTTCGATCTGACCCAGACCAGCCGCGCGTTGCTGGATGATCTGATCGACAACGAGATCGCCGGCCAGGCCAAGGACAGCCTGTTCAATGCTCGCTTGATCGCGGAAGGCAAGTTGTTCTCGCTTCCCGGCGGCGACGTGCGTCTCGCGGCGGGCTATGAATACATGCACGATAGCTACCAGCAGCGGTATCAGTCGGATATTCGGATCGGTACGCTGGGCAACTATGCCTTCAGCCCCTACAGCCGCGATGTCCATTCGCTGTTCGGCGAACTGCGCATCCCGCTGGTCGGTCCGGACAACGGCATGGACGGCCTGCGCTCGCTCGTCGTTTCCGCCTCGGGCCGCTACGACCATTACAGCGATTTCGGCGATACCTTCAATCCGAAGATCGGTGTGACCTACAAGCCGGTCGAAGGCTTTGCGATCCGCGGCAACTGGGGTACTTCGTTCACCGCTCCGACGCCGCTCGACCAATTGGGCTCGCAGCGTAACACGATCTCGTCGTTCGGGTTCGTCGCCTTTACCCGTCCGGGCGAGACCCCCGCAGGCGGTAGCTATACCATCGCGCTTCAGGGGTCGCAGGCGAACTTGCAGCCGCAGACCGCGAACACCTGGTCGGTCGGCGTCGACCTTGATCCGGCGCGGGGGCTGCATGCAAGCGTCAGCTACTATGAGGTGAAGTTCAAGAACATCCTCGCCACGCCCACTCCGGGCACCGGAATCTTCACCGATTTCCCGGGCAACATCTGGACCAATCCGTCCGGTCTTAGCGAATCTCTGCTTCGCCAGTTGGTTGGGAATGTTGCCGGCGGTCAGGACGTCGTGACTGCGCTGGTAAATGCCGGGACGCCGGTTTACGAGTTCGTCGATTTCCGTGTCGGAAACTTCGGTGTCGTCAACGTCAAGGGGGTCGACTTCGCGCTGAACTACAATCACCCGACCTGGTTCGGCAGCGTCGATTTCAACGTCAACGGCAATATCCCGTTCGCACGCACCACGCAGGCGAGCCCCACTTCGGTGGTCTCCAACCAGCTTACGCTGAACAATCCCAAGCTGTATCTCCAGGCATCGCTCGGCGCGGACATCGGTGCGTTCCGCGCCCAGGCCACCTGGAACCATACGGGCGGCTACAACATCACGCCGACCAACAGCGTGCCGGTTCAGGATCACGTCAGCGCGTTCAACACGGTAGACCTGTTCTTCAAGTATGACGTGCCTTCCGAGAACAAGCTGTTCCGCAACCTGAGCTTCACGCTCAACGTGAAGAACCTGTTCAACCAGGACCCGCCGCTGCTGCTCCGCAACGAACAGGGTGACGCCGGCTATGCCAACGGCTTCACTTTCGGGCGGATGTTCATCCTGGGCGTGTCCAAGCAGTTCTGATCGAGAACACCCTGCCCGGCTCGTCAGGCCTTCATCCTGACGAGCCGGCGCGGGGCCTGACCATCAGCGGCCGTGGGTGGATTCGAACCACGAACGCACACTTCCTGGAGCCCGCGGCTGCGCTTGCGGGCTCCAGGTTTTCCTGCCCATAGGCATAACGATCGAGGAGCCGCGGCCATGTCCAGCCCATCCCCAGACGCCGCTCCGGCTTCGCGCTCGCCGATGCGCGATTCCATCCTGGCGGGGCTGGCGAACTATATCGACGCGGGCTCGATCGTGGCCGGATCGGCGGCGCTGGCGTTGTGGGCGGAGCTCTACCGCATGAGCCCGACGATGATCGGGCTGATCGGCGCGTTCAGCGCCAATGCGATCTCGGCGGGCGTCGGCGCGCTGATCGGCGGGGTGCTCTGCGACAAGTTCGGGCGCAAGAAGATCTACCAGTACGACATGCTGTTCTACGCCTTCGGCATGGCCTGGCTGACCTTCGCCGCGGCGCCGTGGATGATCGTGGTCGGCTTCGTCCTCGTCGGCCTGGCCGTGGGCGCGGACATCCCCGCCTCGTGGTCGCTGATCGCCGAGCTCGCGCCCAAGCGCGAGCGGGCGCGCTATAGCGGGATCGCGCAGATCCTGTGGTATCTCGGGCCGGTCGTGGTGCTCACGCTCGGGCTGCTGCTGGCCTCGCTCGGCATCCTCGGCATCCGGCTGATCTTCGGGCACCTGCTGGTCCTGGCGCTGGTCCTGACCCTGCTGCGCTCGAAGATGCACGAATCGCGCTATTGGGCGGAGGCCAAGGCGGCCGAGGACCATGTGCAGAAGGCCGACTGGCGCCAGCTCCTCCAGCCCAAGTACCTCAAGTCCATGCTGTTCCTGATCGGCATGTACGGGGTCTGGAACCTCTGGGCGGGGACCAACGGGTTCTTCTTCCCCTATATCCTGCGCACGGTCGGCGGGCAGACGCAGGAGGCGAGCGTCGCCCTCCAGGCGCTGAACTTCGCGCTGGGGATCGTCTCGATCCTCGTCGTCTTCATGCGCTATTCGGACAAGGTGAACCAGCGCGCGCTGTTCCTGACCTCGGCGTTGCTCCAGGTCGGCGGCATGTCGCTGCTGGCGTTGTTCCCGCTGACCGGCGGGATCGCGATCATCCACGTGCTGATCATGTCGCTGTCGGTCGGCTTCGGCGCTCAGTCGTTCTTCCAGCTGTGGAGCGCGGAGCTGTTCCCGACCCTGCTGCGCTCCACGGCCCAGGGGATCACCTTCGCCGTGGTGCGGATCGGACTCGGCGTGTTCAGCTTCTTCGTGCCGCTGCTGACGGCGACGGGCTTCCACACGCTCGCGTGGATTCTCGTCGGCTTCCTCGCGATCAGCGCGTTGATCGGCTGGCTCGGCGCGCCGCGCAACGAGGGCAAGAGCCTCGACGAGCTGGAAGCCGAGCACGCCGCGGCTTGACCTTCCGCCGATGGACGAGACCCACGACGCGGCGGTGCGCCCGGCCGGGCTGCGGACCGACGACGCTTCCGGCCAGGTCGCGACCGCCTTCGCCGCGCCCCGGCTGAGCTGGCGGCTGGCGGCCGAGCGGCCGGGGGTGCGCCAGTGCGCCTACGAAGTGCAGGTGAGCGCCGACGCGGCTTTCGCGAAGGCCGAGAGCAGCGGTCGGGTGGCCTGCGCCTCGCCCGTGGGCGCGCCCTGGGTCGGCGCGCCGCTGCGCAGCCGCGAGGTCCGCTGGGCGCGGGTCCGGGTCTGGACCGACGCGGGCGTGACCGGCTGGAGCGAGCCGGTGCGGATCGAGGGCGCGCTGTTCGAGCCGGTCGACTGGGTGGCGCGGCCGATCAGCCCGGCGTTCAACGTGGGCCAGCGCGCGCCGTGCCCGGTGCCGCTGCTGCGCCGCGCGTTCACGCTCGACCGGCCGGTGGCGAGCGCGCGACTCTACGTCACCGCGCTCGGCGTCCACGACTGCCGGATCAACGGCGCGGCGGTCTCCGACGCTCTGCTCGATCCCGGCTGGACCGCCTATCGCGATCGCCTGCTCTACGCCGTCCATGACGTGACGGGGCTGCTGCGCGAAGGCGAGAACGTGATCGCGGCGACGGTCGGTGACGGCTGGTGGCGCGGCAACCTGACCTGGATGCAGCGCCGCGCGGTCTATGGCGAGACCACTGCGCTGCTCGCCCAGCTCGAGCTGACCTTCGCGGACGGCTCGCGGCGGATCGTGGCCACGGGCGAGGATTGGCAGGGCGGGACCGGCCCGCTCATCCGCGCCGATCTCTATGACGGCTGCGAGCTTGATTTAGGACGGGAGCCGGGCGGTTGGGGGCCGGTCGTCGCCCTGCCGTTGCCCGCCGGGCTGGAGCAGCGCGCCATGCCGCCGGTGCGCGAGGTGCAGGCGTTCGACGCCGGGTTCGCCGTGGGCGAGGGCGGCGTGGTCAAGGTCGACTGCGGCCAGAACCTCACCGGCTACCTGCGCCTGACCCTGCGCTGCACGGATACCGCGGCGGTGACGGTGCGCCATGCCGAGGTGCTGGAGCCGGACGGCCGCCTCCACACCGCCGCCCTGCGCCATGCCCGGGCGACCGACAGCTACCGCCTGCCGCCGGGTGAGCACGTCGTCAGCCCGAGCTTCACCTACCACGGCTTCCGCTTCGCCGAGATCGCGTTGGGCGAAGGCGTGGAATTGGAGCGGGTCGAGGTCTGCGTCGTCGCCAGCGACCTGGCCGAGATCGGCCGTTTCCGCTGTTCCGACCCGCGGCTCAACCAGCTCGAATCCAATATCCGCTGGTCGCAGCGCGGCAATTTCCTCGCCCTGCCGACCGACTGCCCGCAACGCGACGAGCGGCTCGGCTGGACCGGCGACATCCAGGTCTTCGCGCCGACCGCCTGCACCAATTTCGACGCGCGCGCCTTCCTCGCGAGCTGGCTGGCCGACCTCGCACTGGAGCAGGCGCCGGACGGCAACGTGCCGAGCACCGTGCCCAACGTGATTGGCGGCCATCCCTTCGAATATGCCGGGATCGGCTGGTCCGACGCGGCGACGCTCGTCCCGCTGGCGCTCTACGAGGCCTATGGCGACGGCGCGGTCTTCGCCCGCCAGCTTCCCTCGATGCGCGCCTGGGTGGACCACGGCGCGGCGCGGCTCTCGGCGCGGGACACCTGGGAGGGGGACTTCCATCTCGGCGACTGGCTCGATCCCGGCGCGCCGCCCGACAAGCCGGAGCAGGCGACCACCGACCGCGACTTCATCGCCTCGGCCTACCTGTCCTGCAGCGCCGCCGCCGTCGCGCGGGCGCTGCGGGTGACGGGCGAGGGGGACGCGGCCGAGCACTATGCCCGGCTCGCCGCGCGCGTCGCGGTGGGGACCTGGGCACGCTGGCGCGACGTCGCGGTCCGGACCCAGGCCGGCTGCGCCATCGCGATCATGTTCGACATCGCCCCGGCCGACGAGCGCGACGCGGTGGGCGCGGCGCTCGCCGCCCTGGTCCGCCAGGCCGAGGGGCGCATCGCCACGGGTTTCCTCGGCACGCCGCTGGTCCTGCCGGCCCTGACCCGCACCGGGCAGGACGCGGCGGCCTATGCCCTGCTGCTCAACGAGGAGGCGCCCGGCTGGCTCTATCAGGTCCGCAGCGGCGCGACGACGATGTGGGAGCGCTGGGACGCGATCCGGCCCGACGGCACGCTCCACGGCGGCGAGATGGATGCGGACGACGCCGAGTCCATGACCAGCTTCAACCACTACGCCTACGGCTCGGTCGGGGCCTGGCTCTACCGGACGCTCGCCGGAATCGCGCCGCGGCTCGATGCGCCGGGCTATGCCGCGATCGACTTCGCGCCGCGGCCGGGCGGCGGGATCGCTTGGGCCGAGGCGAGCGTCGCCACCCCCTATGGCGAGGCGGCGATCGCCTGGCGGATCGAAGGCGATGGGCTGCGGGTCGAGCTGACCGTCCCGCCCGGCGCCGAGGGCGCGTTCCACGCGCCGCCGGGCTGGGTCCTGCCGTCACCGGCCCTCCCGCTGGGATCGGGCCGGCACGCCTTCGGCCTCGTCAGAAGCGGTTGACGAGGCTTTCCAGCCACTCCTGGCGGCCGGATCGGGGTTCGGGCGCGCGGTTGCTCTGGATGGCGTGCTCGGCGACCGAGGCGAGGGTCGCGCTCGGCGCGTGGATCGCCTTGCCCAGCTCGCCCTGCCAGCCCGCATAGCGCTCCTGGCGGAAGGCATCGAGCCGGCCGTCCTCGACGATTGCCGTGGCGCGCAGCAGGGCGCGGGCGATCGTGTCGATCCCGCCGACATGGCCGTGGAACAGGTCCGCCGCGTCGATCGACTGGCGGCGCACCTTGGCGTCGAAGTTGAACCCGCCGGTGGTGAAACCGCCGGCCCGGATGATCTCCAGCATGGCCAGCGTCAGCTCCTCGACCGAATTGGGGAATTGGTCGGTGTCCCAGCCGTTCTGCGGATCGCCGCGGTTGGCGTCGATCGAGCCGAAGATTCCGAGCGCGCGGGCCATGGCGATCTCGTGCTCGAAGGTATGGCCGGAGAGGGTCGCGTGGTTGGCCTCGATATTGACCTTGACCTCGTTCTCCAGCCCGAAGCGCTTGAGGAAGGCGTAAACCGTCTGGGTGTCGAAGTCGTACTGGTGCTTGGTCGGCTCGTGCGGCTTGGGCTCGATCAGAATCGTGCCCGTGAAGCCGATGCGGTGCTTGTGGTCGACCACCAGGCTGAGGAAGCGGCCGAAGTTCTCCTGCTCGATGCCGATCTCGGTGTTGAGGATCGTGTCGTAGCCCTCGCGGCCGCCCCACAGCACGTAGTTCGCGCCGCCGAGGCGGTGGGTCGCCTCCAGGCAGTCGCGCACCTGCATCGCCGCCCAGGCATAGACCTCGGGGTCCGGATTGGTCGCCGCGCCGGCCATGTAGCGCGGGTGGCTGAACAGGTTGGCCGTGCCCCACAGCAGCTTGCGCCCGTGCTGCGCCTGCAAGGCTTCGAGATGGTCGACCGCCGCGGCGAAGCTCGCGCGGAAGGCGGTCGCGTCCTCGGCGTCGGCCATCACGTCGACGTCGTGGAAGCAGTAGAACGGCACGTCGAGCTTCTCGACGAAGGCCAGCGCCGCCGCGCGCTTGGCGGCGGCGTGGGGCGCATCGTTGGGGCCGGCGTGCCACGGGCGGCGGAAGGTGCCCGCGCCGAACACGTCGCTGCCCGGCCAGCAGAAGGTGTGCCAGAAGCACACGGCGAAGCGCAGGTGGTCCTCCATCCGCTTGCCCAGGACCACGCGGTCCTTGTCGTACCAGCGGTAGGCGAGATCGCTGGCGCTCTCGGGGCCTTCGTAGCGGACGGTGTCGAACGGGGCGAAATAGTCGGCGGACATCGTATCTTCCTTCAGAGGGAGCGGATCGCGGCATATGCCGCACGGAATCGGGCGAGCTTGGGCGCGAGGCGTTCGGCCAGCGCGGGATCGGGCATGACCGTCTCGCGCACCGGCGGGCGGGTACAGGCCTCGGCGGCGCTGGCGCCGGTCGCGGCCATCCGGGCGAGCCGCGCGGCGCCGAGCGCCGGGCCGACCTCGCCGCCTTCGAGATAGTCGAGCGGCACGCCGAGCACGGCGGCGAGGATCGTGCCCCAGAACCGCGAACGGCTGCCGCCGCCGATTACCGAGAGGCGCTCGATCCGGGTGCCCGCCTCGCGCAGGGCGTCGAGCCCGTCGGCATGGGCGAAGGCCACCCCTTCGAGCACGGCGACGGCGAGGCGGCCGGCGTCGGTCTCATTGTCGGCGCGCAGGAAGGCGCCGCGCACGTGGGCGTCGTTGTGCGGGGTGCGCTCACCCGAGAGGTAGGGGAGGAACAGCTCCTCGCCCGCCGCCGCGCCGGTCGCTTCGGCAAGGCCGAACAGGGCGGCCGGGCCGTCCAGGCCGAGGAAGCGCGCCGCCCAGTCGACGCAGCTCGCGGCTGAGAGGTGGACGCTCATCTGGTGCCAGGTCGCGGGCAGGCAGTGGCAGAAGGCATGGACCGCGCGCGCCGGGTTGGGGCGGAAGTCCCGCGTGGCGACGAAAATCACGCCCGAGGTGCCGAGCGAGAGCAGGGCGTCGCCGTCCCCGATCACCCCGACGCCGACCGCGCCCGCGGCATTGTCGCCGGCTCCGGCGGCCACCGGAACCGGGTCCATGCCCCAGGCGGCGGCCACCTCGGGACGCAGCGTGCCGGTGGCCTCGCTCCCCTCGAACAGGCGCGGCATCTGGGCGCGGGCGAGCCCGGTCGCCGCGAGCATGGCGTCGGACCAGTCGCGCAGGCCCACGTCGAGCCACAGCGTCCCGGCGCTGTCCGACAGGTCGGAGGCATGGTCGCCGGTCATGCACAGGCGGACGTAGTCCTTGGGCAGCAGCACCTTGCGGACCTGGGCGAAGATCTCCGGCTCGTGATGCCGCACCCAGGCGAGCTTGGGCGCGGTGAAGCCCGGCATGGCGAGGTTGCCGGTGATCTCGCGCGAGCAGGGCTCGGCCGCTTCCAGCTCGGCGCATTCGGCGAAGGAGCGGCCGTCGTTCCACAGGATCGCGGGGCGCAGGGGGCGGTCGTCGGCGCCGAGCAGGGTCGCGCCGTGCATCTGCCCGGCGAGGCCGATCGCCCGGACCTGGCGGCGCAGCTCGGCGGGGAGGGCGAGGACGGCGGCCTGGGTGGCGGTCCACCAGTCCTGCGGGGCCTGCTCCGACCACAGCGGATGCTGGCGCGAGACATCGAGCGGCGCGGTCGCCTGGCCCGCCAGCGCGCCGTCCGCGCCGAGCAGCACGGCCTTGACGCCCGAGGTTCCGATATCGACGCCGAGAAACATCCGATCACACTCCCGCAATTACGTTAGCGCTACCAATAGGCTGGGCGCAAGTCCGATCGCGCTGCCGGCGCGCCGTGCCTAGCGGGCGGGCGCGACCCGGCACGTCTCGGCGCAGGTCACGCGGCTGACCCCGGGGGCGAGGGCGGCGGTCCGCCCGTTCCAGCGCAGCTCGCCCGGCAGGCCGCCGGGCAGCGCGATCCGGGCGTCGAGCCCCTGCGCGCCCCGGCGCGTCAGCTCGACCGCGATGGTCCCGGCGGGGTGGGGCACCTTGCCTGCGGCGTGGCGCAGGCTGCCCAGGTGAGGCTCGATCGTCACGCTGCGGAAGCCCGGCGCGCCGGGCCGCACGCCCAGGACCAGGGCGAGCAGGTGATAGCTCGGATGCGCGCTCCAGGCGTGGGAGTCCGAGCGGGTCGGCTCGGGGTTCTCGGCGGTCGAGGTCAGG
>CALLNA010000053.1 GCA_938005655.1 uncultured Novosphingobium sp. | reverse complement strand
CCCCCGCCGGCCGCCACGGGCCCGGCAGCGGCGGCTCGCCGGTCCCGTCGGCGCGGGCGCTCCAGCCGTCGTCGGGCAGGGCCCGCATCCCGCCGAGCATCCCCTGCCCCGCTCGCTTGACCAGCCGGACCTTGCCGTTCGCGGCGATCCACCAGGCATGGCCCAGGCGGTCGGGCCTGGCCTTCTTCGGGGCCTTGACCGGGAAGCGCTCGGGCTCGCCGGTCCGCCGCCCGGCGCACGGTTCGGCTAGCGGGCACAGCAGGCAGCGGGGACTCCGCGCCGTGCAGATCGTCGCGCCGAGGTCCATCATCGCCTGGGCAAAGTCACCGGCCCGGGCCTCGGGCGTGATCCGGCCCGCCGCGGCGTGGATCGCCGCCTTGCCGCCGGGCAGCGGCGCGCCGATCGCGAACAGCCGGGCGACGACCCGCTCGACATTGGCGTCGACCACCACGGCGCGCCGCCCGAAGGCGATCGCGGCCACGGAGGCGGCGGTATACTGGCCGAGCCCCGGCAGGGCGCGCAGGCCCTCCTCGGTATCGGGAAAGGCCCCGCCCCGCGCCGCAACGGCGCGCGCGCAGGCCAGCAGGTTGCGAGCGCGGGCGTAGTAGCCGAGGCCCGCCCAGGCGGCCATGACCGCGGCATCGTCCTCCGCCGCCAGGGCCGCGACGGTCGGCCAGCGGCGGGTGAACTCGGCGAAATAGGGCGCGACCGCCGCCGTCGTGGTCTGCTGGAGCATGACCTCGGACAGCCAGACGCGGTAGGGATCGGGCGCGGGCGCGCCGGGCCGCGCGCGCCACGGCAGGCTGCGGGCGTGGGCATCGTACCAGGCCAGCAGGATGTCGGGAATCGTCTCGGTGCTGGCGTCCATCGGCGCGCTATGGCATGGCCCGGCGGGCGATGGAAAGCGACGCGAAAGGCAAACGGCAGAACCCGGCCCCGAACCAGCCGGGCAAGCGCTACGAGCGCCCGCGCGGCGGCCAGGCGCGCGCCATCGCCGACCTCATGCCCGAGATCGGCCGCACCGCCTTCCGCAAGTTCGGCTTCGTCCAGTCGAGCGTGCTGACCCGTTGGCCCGAGATCGTCGGCGAGCGCCACGCCCGCGTCTGCCAGCCCGAGGCGATCCGCTTCCCACCCGGCGAGAAGGTCGACGGCATCCTCCAGATCGTGGTCGTCCCGGCCCATGCCCCGATCATCCAGCACGTGATCCCCGAGATCGTCGAGCGGGTGAACCGCTTCTTCGGCTATGCCGCCGTCGCCAAGGTCAAGCTGCGCCAGGGCGCGGTCCAGCCGCCGCCGGCTTCGTCAGCGCCCCGCACCGCGCCGCCCTCGCTCCGCCCGGTCCCGGTCGAGCTGGGGGAATCGCTGCGCGACATCGGCGATCCGGAGCTGCGCGCCGTGCTCGAATCGCTGGCCCGCAGCCTGGGCTCGAACAACGAAGGACAGTGAGACGATGAAGCTAGGCCGACTTATCGCGATGGCCGCCGCCGTGCTAATCGTGGCCGCCGCGCCGCCGCGTCAGGCTGCCGCCGCCGGGACCAACTGGAACGCGGCGATCAGCCAGACGGCGCAGGGCGGCTATCTGGTCGGCAATCCCAATGCCCCGGTCAAGCTGATCGAGTACGTCAGCTACACCTGCCCCCATTGCGCGCATTTCGAGACCGAGGCCGACGCCCCACTGAAGCTGACCTTCATCGCCGGGGGCAAGGGGTCGGTCGAGTACCGCTCGCTGATCCGCAACAAGATCGACGTCGCGGTCTCGCTGCTCGTGGCCTGCGGGCCGATTTCGCGGTTCCAGGCCAACCACGCCGCCTTCCTGCGCAGCCAGGACAAGTGGCTCCAGGCGCCGAGCCCCGGCGCCGAGCAGCGCTGGTCGTCCAGCGATTTCCCGACCGCGATGCGGGCGATCGCCAGCGACCTCAAGCTCTACGAGGTGATGCAGGGCCGCGGCTATACCCGGCCCGAGCTGGACCGCTGCCTGCTGAACCGCGCCGCCGCCGACAAGCTCGCCGCGCAGACCCAGTATGCGGTCGACAAGATCGGCGTGCAGGGCACCCCCAGCTTCATCGTCAACGGCCAGCTCCAGGACTCGCATAGCTGGGACGGCCTGCGCCCCCGGCTGGCCGAACTGACCCGCTGAGCGCAGGATTCCTGTGGAGAGCGGCGCGTTCCGGGCCGCCTCCCGCTTCTTTCCGCCGCCGGCCTCGGCTAGCCTCGCCCGCGCATAATCCAAGGATGGACCCGATGATCCGCAACACGCTCCCGCGCCTCGTCCTCGCCGCTCTCGCCGTGCCGATGGCGCTGGGGCTCGCCTCCTGCGGCAAGAAGGACGGCGGCGGCGGCGCGATCGGCGGCGACAAGATCGCGCCTATCGCCGCGCCCGCCGGCAAGGCCTGGTCCGACACGATCGCCAAGAACGCGGACGGCGGCTACGTCATGGGCAACCCGAACGCCCCGATCAAGCTGGTCGAATACGGCTCGCTCTCCTGCCCGCACTGCGCCAAGTTCGCGCAGGAAAGCTATGACGAACTGGTCAACCAGTTCGTCGGCAGCGGCCGGGTCAGCTACGAATTCCGCTCCTTCGCGATCCACCCGCAGGACGTGCCGCTGACCGTCCTCGCCCAGTGCGGCGCGGACGAGGCGTTCTTCCCGCTGGTCCACCAGGTCTATGCCAACTTCGACGCGATGAACGCGCCGCTCGGCGATCCCGAGGTCCAGAAGAAGGCCGAGGCCGCCAGCAGCGTACCGCCGCCGCAGCGTTTCGTCGCCCTCGCCGACGCGCTCGGCTACACCCAGTTCTTCGCCCAGCGCGGCGTCTCGACCGACCAGGCCAAGGCCTGCCTGCTCAACCCGGCCAATGCCCAGCGGATCGCCGACAACGCCCAGAAGTACGGCGACAGCGGGATCACCGGCACGCCGACGCTGATGGTCAACGGGACCAAGGTCGACGGCACCGAATGGCCCGAGGTGCGCAAGGCGCTGATGGCCGCCGGAGCGCGCTGAGCGGCGCGGAGGCGGAACGGGGGGCCCCGATGCGGATCAGCCGGCTCAAGCTCTCGGGGTTCAAGAGCTTCGTCGAGCCGGCCGAACTGCGCATCGAGCCGGGCCTGACCGGGGTCGTCGGCCCCAACGGCTGCGGCAAGTCCAACCTGCTCGAAGCGATCCGCTGGGTCATGGGCGAAAGCTCGGCCAAGTCGATGCGCGGCGGCGGCATGGAGGACGTGATCTTCGCCGGCACGGCCCAGCGCCCGCCGCGCGACTTCGCCGAGGTCGTGCTCCATGCCGATGCCGGCGACAACGACCAGGAGCTGGAGATCGTCCGCCGGATCGAGCGCGGCGCGGGCAGCGCCTATCGCCTCAACGGCCGCGACGTGCGGGCCAAGGACGTCGCCCTGGTCTTCGCCGACGCCGCGACCGGGGCGCACTCGCCCGCCCTGGTCAGCCAGGGCCGCATCGCCGCGGTCATCGCCGCCAAGCCCGCCGAGCGCCGCCAGATGCTGGAGGAGGCCGCCGGGATCGCCGGCCTCCACGTCCGCCGCAAGGACGCCGAGCAGAAGCTGCGCGCGACCGAAGCCAACCTCGCCCGGCTCGAGGACATCATGGCCGGGCTCGACCAGCAGATCGCCGCGCTGCGCCGGCAGGCGCGCGCCGCCGAGCGCTATACCGCACTGACCGACAGGATCCGCACCGCCGAGGCGCGGATGGTCTTCGCCCGCTGGCGCGACGCGGCCGCCGCGGCCGAGGCGGCGCGGGCCGAGGCCCGGACCGCCGAGAGCCGGGTCGCCCAGGCCCAGGCGCTGGCCAAGGCGGCACAGGAAGCGCAGGCCGCCGCCGCCCAGACCCATGCCGAAGCGCGCGACACGCTGGCCGACCGCCGCGACGACGCCAGCGCCCACGGCCACCGCATGGCCGCCCTCACCAGCCAGCTCGAAGCCGCCGAGCAGCGCCTCGCCGACCTCGACCGCCAGCGCCGGCGGCTGGAGGAGGACCGCGGCGACGCCGACCGCCTGACCCGCGACGCCGCCGAGGCCCTCGCCCGGCTGGAACGCGAGGTCGCCGAGGGCGAGGCCGCCCTGGCCGAGGCCGAAGCCCGCCGCCCGGCCCTCGCCCGGGCGCTCGACGATGCCGACCGGGCGAGCCGCGCCGCCGAGCTGGCGCTGGCCCAGGCGACCGCGGCCCAGGCCGGAGTCGAGGCCGAATGGCGCGTGGCCGAAGCCGAGCTGGCCACCGCCGAGAACCGCCTCCAGCGCCTCGCGCGCGAGACCGAGCGGCAGCAGGAGCAGCTCGCCGCCCTCGCCCGCGAAGGCGATCCCGAGGCGGCGGTGGCCTCGGCCCGCGCCCGCCGCGACGCCGCGAGCCGGGCACTGGAGCAGGCCCGCGCCACGCTCGACGCGCAGCAGGCGCGCAAGGCCGAGCTGCAAGCCGCGCGCGACGCCGCCGCCAGCGCCCTCGCCGCCGCCCGGGCCGAGCTGGCCGGCGTCGAGCGCGAGCACGCCGCCCTCGCCCGCGATCGCGATGCCCGGGCCAGGCAGGCCCAGGCCAGGCACGGCCTCCCCGCCGCGCTCGACCGCGTCCGCGCCGCACCCGGCTACGAACGCGCGCTGGCCGCCGTGCTCGGCCGCGACGCCAAGGCCCCGCTCGGCAGCGCCCCGGCGGGCGAGGACGGCCGCTACTGGACCGGGGCGGAAGCGCCCCGGGCCGTGCCCGAGGCCCTCGCCGCCCATGTCACGCAGTGCCCGCCCGAGCTGGCGGCACGGCTGGCCCTCGTCCATTGCGTCGAGGAGGACGACGGCCGCGCGCTCGGCCCCGGCGAATGGCTCGTCACCCGCAGCGGAGCGCTGCGCCGGTGGGACGGCTTCGTCGCGCGCGGCGAAGGCTCGGCCGAGGCGGCGCGGCTGGAGGCGGAGAACCGCCTGGCCGCGCTGGAGGCCGAGCTGCCCGGCAAGCAGGCCCTCGCCCGCGAGGCCGAGGATATCCAGGCCAAGGTCCAGGCCGAACTGGGCGAAGCGCAGCTCGCCGCCGTCGCCGCCGAGCGTGCCGTCGCGGGCGCCGCGGACGAGGAGCGCGCCGCCCTGCGCGCGCTCGACCAGGCCGAGGACGCGGTGGTCCGCCTCGCCCAGCGCCGCGCCGAGATCGCTGCCGCCGGGAACGACCTCGCCGAGCAGCGGCGCGGCGCCGAGAGCGAGGCCCAGGCCGCCCGCGACAAGCGCTCCGCCCTGCCCGCGCCCGAAGCGGGCCGCGCCACCCTCGCCGCGGCGCAGGCGAGGCACGAGGCGGCGCGGCAGACGCTCCAGGCCGCCACGGCCTCGCTCGCCGCGCAGGACCAGGCCCTCGCCGTCTCGCGCGAGCGCACGGCCGCCCAACGCTCCGACATCAAGGGCTGGCAGGCCCGCGCCGGCGAGGCCACGCGGCGGCTCGCCGAGATGGGCCGCCGCTTCGAGGAGATCGAGGAGGAGCGCGCCGTCGTCGCCGCCAAGCCCGCCGCGCTGATGCGCGAGATCGAGGCCGGCGACGCGATCCGCGCGCGGCTCGGCGCCGAGCTGGCCGAGGCCGAGGCGGCGGTCGCCGAGGCGGCCGAGGCCGCCCGCCGCGCCGACGCCGCGCTCGCCGCCGCGCAGGAAGCCCTCGCCTCGGCGCGCGAGGCCCGCGCCAGCCTCGCCGCCCGGGCCGAGAACGAGGAGGAGCGCCGCGCCGAGATGGGCCGCATCTCGGGCGAGCGCTTCCAGTGCCCGCCGCCGCTGCTGCCCGAGCGCTTCGCCTTCGAAAGCGCCTCGGTCGCCGCCGCGGCCGAGGAGAGCGCCGCCCACGAGCGCCTGACCGCCGACCGCGAGCGGATCGGCCCGGTCAACCTCGTCGCCGCCGAGGAGCTGGCCGCGGCCGAGGCCCGCCACGGCGAATCGATCGCCGAGCAGGCCGAGCTGACCGAGGCGGTCCACCGCCTGCGCGGCTCGATCGGCAACCTCAACCGCGAGGGCCGCGAGCGCCTGCGCGCCGCCTTCGAGGCGGTCGACGCCCATTTCCGCCGCCTGTTTACCCGCCTGTTCGAGGGCGGCCCGGCCCACCTCC
>CALLNA010000052.1 GCA_938005655.1 uncultured Novosphingobium sp. | reverse complement strand
CGTCACCGCGCCGACATGGCGGATGCCGAGGCCGAACAGCAGCCGCGCCGCATCGGGCGCGCGCTTGGCCTCGATCGCCGCCAACAGGTTGTCCACAGACTTGTCCTTCCACCCCTCGCGCCCGACGATCTCGTCGCGGCGCGCCTTGAGGCGGAAGATGTCGGCCGGGCTCTCGAGCCAGCCGAGCGCGAAGAACTCGGCGATAGTCTTCTCGCCCAGCCCCTCGATGTCGAGCGCAGCGCGGCTGACGAAGTGCTTGAGCCGTTCGGTGCGCTGCGCCGGGCAGATCAGCCCGCCGGTGCAACGCACGTCGACCTCGCCCTCTTCGGCAACGGCCTCGCTCCCGCATTCCGGGCAGTGATCGGGAAAGGCGTAGGGGTCACGCAGCTCATCACGGGTGAGGTTGTCAACCACCTGCGGGATCACGTCGCCGGCACGCTGGAGGACCACGCGGTCGCCCACCCGCACACCGAGCCGGCCGATCTCGTCGCGGTTGTGCAGGGTGACGTTGGTGACAGTCACGCCGCCGACCAGCACCGGCTTCAGCCGGCCGACCGGGGTCAGCTTGCCGGTGCGGCCGACCTGGATGTCGATTCCGACGATCTCGGTCTCGGCCCGCTCGGCGGGGAACTTGTGGGCCAGGCCCCAGCGCGGCGCCTTGGCGACGAAGCCCAGGCGCTCCTGCCAGTCGAGCCGGTCGACCTTATAGACCACGCCGTCGATCTCGTAGCCGAGCTTTGGCCGCAGCTCGGCGATGGCGCGGTAGTGCCGGAGCATCTCGTCGAGCGATGCGCACCGCGCGAGCAGCGGCGAGACCGGCACGCCCCATTCGAGGATCAAGCCCATCATGCCGAACTGGGTCTGCGCCGGCACCGCGCTTGCCGCGCCCCAGCCGTGGGCGAGGAAGCGCAGGGGGCGCTGGGCGGTGATGGCCGCATCCTTCTGCCGCAACGAGCCCGCCGCGGCGTTGCGCGGGTTGGCGAAGACCTTGCCGCCCGCCTCCGCCTGCGCGGCGTTGAGCGCGGCGAAGTCCTGCTTCGACATATAGACCTCGCCGCGGATCTCGAAGACCTCGGGCACGGTACCGCGCAGCACCTGCGGGATATCGGCGATATGGGCGACGTTGGGGGTGACGTCCTCGCCTACCTGCCCGTCCCCGCGCGTGGCGGCGCGGACCAGCTTGCCGTGCTCGTAGCGCAGCGAGCAGGACAGGCCGTCGATCTTGTCCTCCGCGGTCATCACGACCGGCTCGTCCTCGGGCAGGTTTAGGTAGCGCCGCACCCGCGCGACGAACTCGGCCACCTCCTCGTCGGCGAAGGCATTGTCGAGGCTCATCATCCGCACTTCGTGCGTGACCTTGGAGAGCGGCGAGGCGGCGACCTCGTGCCCGACCTGCCGCGACGGGCTGTCGGGCCGGATCAGATGCGGGAACTCCGCCTCCAGCTCCGCATTGCGGCGGACCAGCGCGTCGTATCCCGCGTCGCTGATCTCGGGCGCGTCCTCGGCATGGTAGAGCCGGTTATGTCGCGCGATCTGGCGCGCGAGCCGCATCAGCTCGTTGGCGGCATCGGCTTCGGAAATCTGGTTCACACGCCCTCCAGCAAGCGGTCTGCCTGGGCTCGCGCCTCGGCGGTGATCTCCGCGCCGGAGAGCATGCGGGCGATCTCCTCCTGGCGGCCGGCGGGGTCGAGGAGGTGGACCGAGGTGCGGGTGACGACACCCTCGCTCGACTTGGCGATCACGTAGTGGCGGTTGCCGCGCGCGGCGACTTGCGGTGAATGGGTCACGGCGAGGAGCTGCCCCGTGCTCGCCAGGCGCGCCAGTCTTTCCCCGATGGCGCTGGCCACGGCCCCGCCGACGCCGCGGTCGATCTCGTCGAAGATCACGGTGGCCGCGCCGCCCTCCTCGGCCAGGGCGACTTTCAGCGCAAGTATGAAGCGCGACAGTTCGCCGCCGCTGGCGATCTTGGCGAGCGGGGCGAAGTCGGCGCCGGGGTTGGTGCTGATGAGGAACTCGACCGTGTCGATGCCCTGCGGCCCCCAGCGCTCCTCGGGCTGCTCGGTGACGGTGGTGCGGAAGCGCGCGGCGTCGAGCTTGAGCGGCGCCAGCTCGGCCGCGACCGCTTCGTCGAGGCGCAGGGCGGCGGCGGTGCGGGCGGCGTGGAGCGCCTCGGCGCGGGCGCGATAGACCTGGTGCGTCTCGCAGCGCGCGGCCTCCAGGCGGCCCAGCTCGGCCTCCCCACCCTCGATCGCGTCGAGCGCGGCACGCATCGCCAGCATCCGGTCGGGCAGGTCGTCGACCTGGCACTGGTGCTTGCGCGCGGCGGCGCGCAGGTCGAACAGGCGGGTCTCGATCCGGTCGAGCGCGGCGGGATCGTGGCTCAGCGCCTCGGCCGCGCGGGCGAGCCGGTCCTCGGCCCCGCCTCGATCACCGCGCGGTCGAGCGCTTCGAGCGCCTCGGCCAGCAGCGGATGTTCGGCGGCGATGCGGTCGAGCCGCCGCGCCGCGCCGCGCAAGGTCGCCAGCGCCGAATCCGAACCGGCCCAGAGGTGCTGCAATTCGGCGAGGTCACCGGACAGGCGCTCGCCCTTCTGCATGGCCGCGCGGGCCTCGGCCAGTTCCTCCTCCTCGCCCTCGACGGGAGCGAGCGCGGTCAGCTCGGCGAGGTGGGCGAGAAGCAGGTCCTGGTCGGCGGCGGCCTGCTCGACCCGCGCCCGGGCGGCAGCGAGCGCCTCCTCGGCGGCGCGCCAGTCGCGCCAGGCGGCCTCGACCCCGACCACGTCGGCGCGGGCGTAGCGGTCGACCAGGGCGCGGTGGCCGCGCGGGTTGACCAGGCCGCGATCGTCGTGCTGGCCGTGCAGCTCGACGAGGTAGGGCGCCAGCTCGCGCAGTAGCGCGACGCCCACGCTCTGGTCGTTGACGAAGGCCTTGCTCGCCCCGTCGCGGCGCAACTGGCGGCGCAGGATCAGCGGCTCGCCGGGCTCGACCGCGATCTCGGCGTCATCGAGCAGGGCGCGGATGCCCTCCGGCAGGACGGCGAACTCGAAGCTCGCGGTGACGCTGGCGCGCTCCTCTCCCGCCCTTACCAGCCCGCTGTCGGCACGGGCGCCGAGCACCAGGCCGAGCGCGTCGAGCAGGATCGACTTGCCCGCCCCGGTCTCGCCGGTCAGAACGCCGAGCCCCCCGGCGAACTCCAGGTCCAGCGCCTCGATCAGCACGACGTTGCGGATGGAAAGGCGGGTCAGCATGTTCGTGCCGTGTTCTAGCGGGTCGGCGAGGCGGCGTCACGCCCCTAACCGGCGCGCCGACAGGGCTATTCCGCCGCTTCCTCGGTAAAGGGTGGCTCGACCTCGATCGGGTCGGCCAGCGTCACGCGGTCGAGCATGGCCGCCATCTCGTCGCGCAGGGTCAGCATCAGGCCGCGCAGGCGGCATTCGGCCTCGGGCAGGCAGTTGCTGCAATGCTCGTGCGCGTTGCGCGCGGCGCAGGGCACCAGGGCGAGGCTGCCCCGGGTCAGGCGGATGATGTCCCCATAGCGGATGTCGACCGGGGCCAGCGCCAGCTCATAGCCGCCGTCGCGCCCGCGATGCGAGATGACCAGCCCCTCGCGGACCATCTCGGAGAGGATCACGGTCAGGAACTTGCGCGGGATGTTCTGCGCCTCGGCGATCGCGTCGAGCCGCACCGGCCCCTGCCGCCAGTGGTCGGAGAGGTGCTGCAACGCGCGGATCGTGTAGCGAGTCTTTTGCGAGAGCATGGGCCCGCGCAATCAGCGCTTGCGCAGGGGGAATGTCAACCTGGGGAGTAGAAAACAATCGGAAGCGTGAGAACGGGCCGTACGAACCTCAGTACCGCCCCCAGACGAACTTGGAGCTGAGCGCGAAGTTCCACACCGAGCCGAGCACGATGCCCACGATCACCGCGACGAAATCGTGGAAGCCCATGGACTTGAGCGCCGCGGCCGAACCGATGTTGGTCAGCAGGCCGAGCGAGCAGGTCACGGCGAACTTGGCCCAGCCGCGCAGCAGGGGGACCAGGCCGCGCAGGCGCTTGTCGGCATAGGTCAGCTCGTTGTTGAGCACGAAGTTGAAGGTCATCGCCGCGATCGCGGCCACGCTGTTGGCCAGGTTGAAGGCCGCGTCGCGCGACCAGTGGCCATAGACGAAGTGCTGGCCCATGATCAGGCCCTGGACCAGCCACAGCACGGCGAACTGCACGAAGACGCCCAGGGCGCCGACCGTGCCGAACAGGGCGAAGCGGGTCGGGATGACCCGCCCCAGCCAGCGATCGTAGAGCCCGACGAGGAACTCGAAGACAACGGTCCGGTCCAGCTTGCTTTCTCCTTCGGCGCGGGCGGCGAAGTTCAGGGGGAATTCCTTGACCCGCAGCGGGGTCTCGACCGTCGCGAGGATGTCGAGCAGAATCTTGAAGCCGACGCCCGAAAGGCGGTGCGCATCGCCGCGCAGGATCTCCGCGCGCAGCATGAAGAAGCCGCTCATCGGGTCGCTCAGCGCGACCCCGGTAAGCTTGCGGGCGAGCCGATTGGCCACGCCCGAGGCCTTGACCCGGTCGGGCCGGCCCCAGGCCTCGGTGCTGGCGCCGTCGCAGAAGCGCGAGGCATAGGCGACGTCGTAGTCCCCGCTGCTCACCGCAGCGAGCATCTCCGGCAGCAGCGCCGGATCGTGCTGATGGTCGGCGTCCATCACCGCGACGATCGGGGCGGCGGTGGACAGCATCCCCTCGATCGCCGCCGAGGCGAGGCCGCGGCGGTTGATGCGGTGGATCACGCGGACGCGCGGGTCCTCAAGGTTGATCGCCCGCGCCTCGTCCGCCGTGCCGTCCGGACTGTTGTCGTCGACGAAGATCGCCTCCCAGCGGATGCCGGCGAGCGCCCGGTCGAGCCGTTCGACCATCGAGCGCAGGTTGCCGCGCTCGTTGTAGGTGGGCAGGACGATAGCAAGCTGGAGGGAGGTCATAGCCGCGGGGTCCACGCGCGCCGTTACAATCGTTCCAGCACCGCGTCGCCGATCGCCACCGTGCCGTGGCTGCCGCCGAGGTCCGCGCCGCGGATTCCATCCGCCAGCGCCCTGGCCACGGCCGCCTCGATCCGCTGCGCTTCTGTTTCGCGGCCGAAGGAATGGCGCAGCAGCATGGCGGCCGAGAGGATCGTCGCCATCGGGTTGGCCTTGTCCTGCCCGGCGATGTCGGGCGCGCTGCCGTGAATCGGCTCATAGAGACCCATCGTTCCCTCAGCCAAAGCGGCCGAGGCCAGCAGGCCGATCGAGCCGACGCACATCGACGCCTGGTCGGAAAGGATGTCGCCGAACAGGTTGCCGGTGACGATCACGTCGAACTGGCCGGGATTGCGCACGAGCTGCATCGCGGCGTTATCGACGTACATGTGGCTCAGCTCGACGTCCGGATAGTCCTTCGCCACCTCGATCACCGTGTCGCGCCAGACCTGCGAGGTCTCCAGCACGTTGGCCTTGTCGACCGAGCAGAGCTTCTTCCTGCGGCCCTGGGCGGCCTTGAAGGCGACGTGGGCGATGCGGCGCACCTCGTCCTCGGCATAGGACATCATGTCCCAGCCCTGGCGGCGACCGTCATCGAGCGTGCGGATGCCCTTCTCGCCGAAATAGACGTCCCCGTTCAACTCGCGGACGATCAGCAGGTCGATCGCGCCGGCGACTTCCGGGCGCAGCGCCGAGGCGTCCTCCATGCCGGGGAACATCCGGGCCGGGCGCAGGTTGGCGAACAGGCCCAGCTCCTTGCGCAGGCCGAGGATCGCCTGCTCGGGGCGCAGGTGGCGCTCCAGCTTGTCGCACTCGAAGTCGCCGACCGCGCCGAACAGGATCGCCTCGGCCCGGCGGGCAGTCTCCAGCGTCTCGGGCGGCAGCGGATGGCCGTGCTTGCGCCAGGCCGCGCCGCCGACGTCGCCGTGGAGCAGCTCGAGATCGTCCAGGCCCAGCGCCTCGATCACCCGGACCGCTTCGCGCGTCACCTCGGGGCCGATGCCGTCGCCGGCGAAAACTGCGATCTTCATGGCGACTACCCTATCCTTCGATCTTCGCCAGCCGCTCGCGCAGCATGGTGCGCGCTCCCATAACATCGCCGCGTCGATCGGCAAGCGGATAGCGCGCCAGCGCAACGCCGAGCCGGTCGAAAGCCGCGAGCGCCGCCGGCCAGTCGGCGGGATCAGGGCGGGCCGCCGCGGCGCCGTAGCCCAGCTCGCGTAGCAGCAGCGCCTCGTAGGCGAGCAACGCCGGCAGCCAACCGCGTGCCGAGGGGGCATGACAGACCGCATCGAGCAGCGCAGCGAGCGCGGCATGAGGCGCGGGATAGGGCTGCCGCTCGGGCAGGGCGGCGGCGGTGAGCGCGGTCGCCCACTGGATCGCCGCAGCCGCAAGCGGCTCGGAGAGCCAGGGCCCGCGGCTTTGCGTGAGTTCGAGCCGGGCGAAGGGCAACTGGCTGTCCGACCGCGCGCGCAACTCGGCCTCGACCAGGTTGCCCGGCACCAGCACCGGCCGCAATTCCCGCCCCCGCGCTCCCGCGACGTAGCCGGCGACGAGGCCGTGCTCGGCGGTCAGCAGCCGCACGATCCCCGCGGTCTCGCCGTGGGCGCGGGTCGCGCAGACGATGGCGGGGGTACGCAGGTGCATGGGGCGGATGTGGGCCGGATCGATCCGGAGCGCAATCGGGGAGAGGACGGAGCTGGTTCGCACGAAGGCGCGAAGCAATTCCATCCGGCCGAAGGCCCTTGGATCAGCGCAAAGGCTGCGCCTTGGCCGGGCATCGATCTTGAAGGCGGCTTAGCCGCGGGCGAAACCTCTTCGCGTCTTCGCGCGAACCAGCTCTCTGGGTAGATCAGCCCTTCGTCTCCAGCGCGGCGATCCGCGCCTTCAGTACCTCGACCTCCTCACGGGCCTTGGCGGCCATGTCCTTGACCGCGTCGAATTCCTCGCGGCTGACGAAGTCGAGCCCGCCGAGCGTTTCCCTGACCCGCTCCTTCGCGCTGTCTCGCGCCTCGCGGGTCATCCCCGCGAGCGTGCCGGCGGCGCTGTTCATCAGCTTGACGAAATCGGCGATCATGGGGTTTTCGCTTTGCATGGCAGGCTAGATGGCCGCTGCCCGCCCGCTTGGCAAGGGCGGCTGCGCCCTGATTTGTTCACCGCGAATCCGGGCGCCATCCCGGCATTGCCTCAAACGCAAAAAGCCCCGCACAAGGCGGGGCCGATTGCATGTTAATGGTGGTTGCGGGGGTAGGATTTGAACCTACGACCTTCAGGTTATGAGCCTGACGAG
>CALLNA010000051.1 GCA_938005655.1 uncultured Novosphingobium sp. | reverse complement strand
GCGACAGCCGCGTGTTGAGCGACTTTACCCACTGATCGGGCTCGATCAGGCGCATGGCGCGGCGCTGGGGGAGAGAAAGGGTCTGGGCCAGGGCGGCCGGATCGATGGCGGGAACGGCGTGGTTCATGGCGGGCTCCTCGATTCGCTGGGCACCGGCATACATCGGAACGAATAAGGAACAAAGTGCTTGACCCGACTCCGGGCGGCAGGGCTTCTCACGGGGATGGAACGCGCGCTACCCCGCAGCAAGCTGACGCTATGGGCCTTGACGGTGATGTTCGCGGCGGTGGAGCCGCCGTCCGCCGTCCGCCGATCCGATCGAACCGACGCCCCAACTGCGCTTGGCGCTCGCCTGGATCGCGGCGCAGGGCGAGCATGAAGCGGTGGCGGAGTTCTGGAAGGATCTGCGCCAGGTGATGTCCAAGGGGCATACCGTCAACGAGAAGGAATATATTCGGCACACCAGCCTATGGCTGCGGCTCGAAGGGATGTGTGAGCGCCTGGGCACGGGATACTGGGTCATGCGGAAGCACGCCAATGCCAACCCGGTCGTCGACTGGCCCTGACGCCCGAAGTCGCGTTGTAACCCCCGCCGCCTACACCCGCGCGCGGTGGCGCGGGCGGGCGCGGCGTGGCTTGGTGGGCGGCATGTCAGGCACCCGTCCCATCTACAAGTTCCAGCGCGGCGAACCGATCGTGGTCGGGTGGGAGGTGCTGTCCGGCGATCCCGCCGGCTATTCCCTCGCCGCGCTGCTGAAGCCGACGCGGGGGCAGATCGTGCCGGCGCAGGACGTGGCCCCGGCGGCCGAGTTCGCGGTGGAGTTCGAGCCCGCCTCCGGCTCCGGGCCGGACGCGCAGAAGGCGCGGTGGATCCTGACGATCGACGCCGAGGCCACGGCCCTGCTCGATCCGGGGCACTATGTGTTCGACGCCAGGCTCTCGCTCGACGGCGAGGTGGTCCAGGTCACGGAGCCGGCCTTCGTCACCCTGACGCCCAGCGTGAGCGGCTGACGTGCCTGCTCCCGATCCTGCGCCCGCCCTGCTCCTGCGCCTGTTCCAGCCCCCGCCGGCGCTGGTCGGGCGGTTCGTCGGCCCGGACGGGCGGATCGAGACGATGCTGGCCCAGCGGCCGACGGCCGACAGCGTGCCCGTGGTCCTCGGCCCGCGCGGCAGGCGCGGCGAGGTTTCCGCCGCGCAGCTCGCGGCCGAGCCCATCCTGCAGGCGGCCGAGCGCCACGGCGCGGACATCGAGATCGAGAACCGCCTGGGCGCCGCCGAAACGGCGCTGGGCGCGGACCCCGGCGACCTGACCCTGCTGTTCGAGAACGGCCTGATCTGACTTTCCGAAGGAGCATCCCATGTCCACCCTCGCCACCCGCATCGCCGACCTCGCGACGCGCGTCTCCACGGAGTGCAAGGCGCTCCGCACCATGATCAACGGCAACGCCGCCGACCTCTCCAGCCTGAACACCACGGCCAAGACCAGCCTGGTCGCCGCGCTGAACGAGCTGCTGGCCTACGTCCAGGACGTGGAGGAGAGCGCCGGGGTCCAGATCAACGACGCCTCCACCACCTCCACCACCGAAACCTATTCGGTGGCGCGGATCGTGGAACTGGTCAGCGATTCGATCGCGGCCCTGACCAACGGCGCGCCCGGCGCGCTCGACCAGTTGAACGAGCTGGCCGCCGCCCTGGGCAACGACGAGAACTTCGCCGCGACCGTGGCCGCGGGCCTGGCCAACCGGGTGCGGACGGACGCGGCGCAGGGCCTGACCACGAGCCAGAAGCTCCAGGCGCGGCAGAACATCGACGCCTACGGCTCGGTCGAGATCGGCGATCCCGACACCAATTTCGTCGCCACGTTCAACGACGGCCTGGCCTGATCCGCCATGGCGACGCTGGCCGCCCGGGTCGCCGCGCTGGCCGCGGCGATCCGTGACAAGCTGAACACGATCACGCCCATGCTGGTGCCGCCGGGCGGCGATACCGGGCAGGTCCTGGCGAAGACCAGCGGCGCGGATCATGCGCTGGCGTGGGCGGATGCCGGCGGGGGCTGGCAGGAAATTGCCTCGGTCACGCCCGGCGCGGTCAATGCAGTGGACTTCACCTCGATTCCGCAAATCTTTTCTGATTTGCAGATCACGTACGATGGGATGAGTCACAACAGCGGGTCAAGTCAGACTTTCACAATCGCGGTCTCTAATGGAGTGACCTTTTCCGGCAGCGTCAACATATCAGGATCCTTCGCGGCATCCGCGCTCTTTAGAGGCTCAACGGATATTCTGAATTACCGCGGAGATGCTGGCTCGTTGCGAACTGGCATGGCCGACATTTCATCGTCGTCGCCGGCAGCTGGAACAGGCAGCAACAGCAGCCCGGCATGGTATTGCTCGGGCGGCATCAAGGGTCTGCGGATCGGCATCAGCGGCGGTGCCACCTTCGATGCCGGGTCGATCCGGTTGCAAGGGAGATAGCCATGCAGGTTCTCAAGGTCGACCTCGTCACCGGCGCGCAAGAGATCGTCGAGGCGCCCGATCCGGCGCCGATCGTGCCGGAGGCCGTCACCATGGCGCAGGCGCGACTGGCGCTGCTCGACGCCGGATTGCTCTCGCAGGTGGATACCGTGATCGCCGCCCTGCCGTCGCCGCAAAGGGAGGTGGCGCAGATCGAGTGGGAGTTCCGAGCCACGGTGCAGCGGGACAGCCAGCTCATGCAGGCGATCGGCGCCGCGCTCGGCCTCGATGCCGGGCAGATCGACGCGCTGTTCGTCGACGCCGAGGGGCGTTAGCGCCCCTCGCTCTCCAGCCAGTCGAACAGGTCATCCATGATCGCCTGGCGGTCTTCCTCCGGGATGCCGAGCAGCAGGCGCGCCGGGTAGCGGACCTTGATCGAGTTGGGGATGCGCCTGTCCACCGCGTCGACCAGGCCGAAGTGGTGGACCGCGGCGGTGCCGGCGACGGGCTGCTTGAAGTCCAGGCGGACCTCGTCGGGGCTCGCGGCGATCCGCAGGTTGCGGGCCAGGCCCGTGCGCGGGAACATCCGGCCTTTATTGCGGCGGCGGCGCTTGCCCTGCTTGCGCGGCTCCATCGGCGAGCCGTCCGGCTGCACGTTGGCGCGGATGCGGGCCGCGTTGCGCTTGCGCAGCATCTGGCCGATC
>CALLNA010000050.1 GCA_938005655.1 uncultured Novosphingobium sp. | reverse complement strand
TCCTGCCCGCCGTTGTCGTCCTGACGCTGCTGGATCGTCTCGCGCAGCAGCTTGCCCACGGTCGAGGCCGCCTGGAACATGGTCGGCGCCTCGATCAGCGAGTTGTGCCGGTCGGCCGGGGCCTTGTTGCGCTCCTCGAGCTGGCTGATCACCGCCTGGGTCGTGGCGAGATTGCCCGCGGTCATCAACGCGATGATCCGCTCGCCGGGGACCTGGCAATGGTACATCTTGCGGAAGACCGAGATGTTGTCGACGCCGGAGTTGGTGCGGGTGTCGCTCATCAGCACGAGGCCGTGATCGACCATCATCCCAACGCAATAGGTCACTGTGCCGAATCCCCCCTTCGCGTCCCGGGACCTACTGTTCCGCGGTCTGCTGTTCAACCGCCAGGCGCACACAGAGGTCGCTGTCGCCCGCCCCGTAGGACAGGCCGGTGACGGGCGCCGCCTCGCGATAGTCGAGCCCGGTGGCGACGCGGACGTAGCGCTCGTCGGGGCTGATCCCGTTGGAGACGTCGAAGCCGATCCAGCCGATGCCCGCGACATGGGCCTCGGCCCAGGCGTGCCCCGCCTCCTGGTCGATGCGGTCGTTCATCATCAGGTAGCCGCTGACGTAGCGCGCCGGCACGCCGAGCAGGCGGGCGCAGCCGATGAAGATGTGGGCGTGGTCCTGGCAGACCCCGGCCCCGGCGGCCATCGCCTCCTCCGCCGCAGTGTCGGCCTGGGTCCGTCCGGCCTCGTAGCAGACCTGGCCGAGGATCGCCTGCGACAGGCGGTGCAGCATCCCGACCGGATCATCGCCCCGCGCGAAGCCGCCGGCCAGGGCGCGCATCCGGGCGCCGGGGCGGGTCAGCGGCGTCTGCCCGAGCAGGGCCCAGAGCGGCAGGTTGCCGACATGCTGGCCGACGATCCCGGCCCGGTCAGCGGTCTGGACCGATCCGCTACAGGTGATCGTCACCTCCGCCGCGCCGGGCAGGACCGAGACCAGCACGGTATGGTTGTGGTTATGGTCGTCGTATTCCGCCTCGAAGCGGACCCCGTCGAGCTGCATGTGCCAGTCGACGACCGACTGGCCGTGCGACGGCTTGGGCTTCAGCCGCAGGCGCTGGAGCCCGTGCGCGACGGGGTTGTCGAAGCGATAGTGGGTGACGTGGCGAATGGAGAGCAGCATCAGTCGACGAACCGATAGTCGGCGGCGATCGCGTCGGCGATCCGCTGGTTGCCGGCGATGAACTCGCCGATGAACTGGTGCAGGCCGTGCTCGACGATCGTGTCGATCCCGGTCTGGTCGATCCGGGCAGCGGCGTCGCGGAGCAGGCCGTGGGCCGCTGTCTCCCCACCGTACTCGCGCGCGAGGCTGCCCATGTTGCTGCGCAGCTTCTCGTAGCAGAAGGCCAGGCTGCGCGGGAACCGCCCGTCGAGGATCAGGAACTGCGCGATGCCGCGCGGGTCCATCGAGCCGGCGTTGAGCCAGCGGTAGGCGCGATCCCCCGCCACCGAGCGCAGGACCGTGTCCCACTGCGCGTTGTCGAGGCTGGAGCCGACCCAGGCGAGCGAGGGCAGCAGGACGTAATACTTGACGTCGAGGATGCGCGCGGTGTTGTCGGCCCGCTCGATGAAGGTGCCGATCCGCGCGAAGTTGAAGATCTCGTTGCGCAGCATGGTGCCGTCCATCGCCCCGCGCACAAGGGTCGCCTGGCGGCGGATCGCGGCGAGGACATCGCCGAGGTTCGCCTCGCGCGCGGGGCGCGAAAGCAGGTCCCTGAGACCCATCCAGCTTTCGTTGGTCGCCTCCCAAACCTCGCGGGTCAGCGCGGTCCGCACGGCGCGGGCATTGGTCCGGGCGGCCTCGATCATCTGGAGCACCGAGCCGGGATTGTCGCGATCGCGCAGGATGTAGTTGGTCACGGCCGGCCCGGCGTAGTCGGCGCCGGTCGTGGCGAAGCCGGCGTCCTGGCCGATCGTCACCAGGACCGAGCGCCACTCGTCCCGCGCCGCGTTCACGCCGCGGGTCAGGGCCATGCGGAAGCCGGCGTCGAGCAGGCGCGCGGTGTTCTCGGCCCGCTCCAGATAGCGGAACATCCAGAACACGCCGTTGGCGGAGCGGCCTAGCATGGGAGCATTCCGCGCCCTTCGGCGTCACCCTGAACTTGTTTCAGGGTCCATGGGGCAAGGTTCGCCTCTCGATCCTCTGGCAGTGCAAGACGGAACGATTGGATCATGGATCCTGAAACAAGTTCAGGATGACGAGCCAGCCTGGGGAGGGGTATAACGCCGCCCATCAATCCTCCAGCACCCAGGTATCCTTGGTCCCGCCGCCCTGCGACGAGTTCACCACCAGCGAGCCCTTCTTCAGCGCCACCCGGGTCAGCCCGCCCGGGGTGATGTCGATCCCCGTGGGCGAGACCAGCACGAAGGGCCGCAGGTCGACGTGGCGCGGAGCGAGGCCGGCCTTGGTGAAGATCGGCACGGTCGAAAGCGAGAGCGTCGGCTGGGCGATGTAGTTCTCGGGCCGCGCGCGCAGCTTCTTCTCGAAGGCGGCCAGCTCGCCCTTCGACGAGGTCGGGCCGATCAACATGCCGTAGCCGCCCGAGCCGTGGACCTCCTTGACCACCAGGTCCTTGAGGTTGTCGAGCACGTATTTCAGCGATTCCGCCTCGCTGCACCGCCAAGTCGGCACGTTCTGGAGCAACGGCTTCTCGCCGGTGTAGAACTCGACGATCTCGGGCATGAAGGAATAGATCGCCTTGTCGTCGGAGATGCCCGTGCCCGGCGCGTTGGCGATGGTGATCCCGCCCGCGCGATAGACGTCCATGATCCCCGCGACGCCGAGCGTGCTCGCCGGGTTGAAGCTCAGCGGGTCGAGGTATTCGTCGTCGACCCGGCGGTAGATCACGTCGATCGGCTGGTAGCCGCGCGTCGTGCGCATCGCGATGCGGCCGTCGACCACGCGCAGGTCGCTGCCCTCGACCAGCTCGGCGCCCATCTGGTCGGCCAGGAAGGCATGCTCGAAATAGGCCGAGTTGTAGATGCCCGGCGTCAGCACGGCGACGACCGGGCGGCCCGTCGCCGCCGGCGGCGCGCAGGCGGCGAGGCTGCGGGCGAGGCGGCGCGGATAGTCCGAGACCGGGCGCACCGGAACCTTGGTGAACAGCTCCGGGAACATCGCCATCATCGTCTCGCGGTTCTCCAGCATGTAGGAGACGCCGGACGGCGTGCGGGCATTGTCCTCCAGCACCATGAACTCGTCGGGTCCGGTGCGGACGAGGTCGATGCCGACGATATGGGTATAGACCCCGCCCGGCGGCGTGAACCCCGCCATCTGCGGCAGGAAGGCCTCGTTGTCCTTGAGCAGGCGCTCGGGCAGGCGGCCGGCGCGGACGATCTCGCGGCGGTGGTAGAGATCGTGGAGGAAGGCGTTGAGCGCGCGTACTCGCTGCTCGATCCCGCGGGTCAGCTTGCGCCATTCGGAAGCGGTGATGACCCGCGGCACGACGTCGAAGGGGATCAGCCGCTCCTCGGCGGCATCGTCGCCATAGACGTTGAAGGTGATCCCGGTCTTGCGGAAGAAGCCCTCGGCCGCCTCGTTCTGGCGGCGCAGCCAGCCTGTTTCCTGCTCGTCCAGCCAGCCGCAATAGCCCGAATAGGCGGCGCGCACGGCGCCTTGGCTATCGTGCATCTCGTCGTAGGACGAGAAGGCGGCAGGATTCATAGGCAGCCCTTCATCGTTGATGATTTGTGACGAATGATTCGCCGCTTGCCAAGGGGGAATGCTGCGAATGCGAAAGAGCGGTCCCCGCACCGCCCCGGCGCATATCGCGCGGGCGTGTTTCCCGCTCTTTCCCGACGCCCGGGTTGTGTTACGGGCAGGGGTAGCCCTCCTTAACGAAGGACCCGAGGATGACCGAGAAGACCATGTGGCGCGTGCCGCGGCTGCCGCGCGAGGAATATACCGACGATTCGCGCGAGGTGCAGGCCTTCTGGGGCGAGCCCGACGCCTGGGAGAACGGCTCGGCCACGAACTCGATCCAGGTCATCGCCAACCACCCCGACCTCGGCAAGGCCTACAACGTCTGGGGCAAGCACCTGCTGATGACCAACACGGTCCCGCTGCGCGACCGCGAGATCCTGATCCTGCGCGTCGCCTGGAAGATCAAGTCGGAGTACGAGTGGCACAACCACGTCGGCTACGCGCTCAACTACGGCATGACGCTGGACGAGATCGCCGCCCTGAAGAAGCCGGCCGACGCCTGGGCCTGGAGCGAGCTCGACCGCGCCCTGATCGACGGCGTCGACGAGCTGATGGCGACCAACGACCTGTCCGACGAGACCTGGGCCCGGCTCACCAAGTTCTACGACCGGCGCCAGATGATGGATTACCTCCACACCATCGGCCACTACGTGATGATCGGCTGGGCGATCAGCGCGATGCGGATGCCGCTGGAGGACTACGTCGACCAGATCGGCTGGGACCTCAAGACGGCCTCGGGCAAGACCCCGGGCAAGACCTTCAAGCCGGGCGAGGTCGAGGACTGGGCCGACAAGCGCGGCTACGACCTGTCGAAGGGCGAGCAATGATCGACACCCGGTTCTGCTCGGTCGAGGTCGACGGCCGGATCATGACCGTCACGATCCGGCGCGAGGAAGTCCGCAACGCCCTGAGCCAGGACGCGAGCTGGGAGCTGGGCGCGGTCTTCGACCACTTCGATGCGAACCCCGACCTGTGGATCGCCATCGTCACCGGCGCGGGCGACAAGGCGTTCTGCGCCGGGGCGGACCTCAAGGGCGGGATGGACCGCTCGCGCCCCTCGGTCCCGCCGAGCGGGTTCGGGGGGATGGTCTCCCGCTTCGGCCGCCTCAAGCCGGTGATCGCCGCGGTCAACGGCCAGGCGATGGGCGGCGGGTTCGAGTTGGCCCTGGCCTGCGACCTGATCGTGGCGGCAGACAGCGCCACCTTCGGCCTGACCGAGCCGCGCGTCGGCCTGGCGGCGCTCGGCGGCGGCATCCAGCGCCTGATCCGCGAGATCGGGTCGAAGCGGGCGATGGCCATGCTGCTCACCGCGCGCAGGATCACAGCGAGCCAGGCGCTCGACCTCGGCCTGGTCAACGAGATCGTGCCGGCGGACGACGTGCTCGCCGCGGCGCGGCGCTGGGCGGAGGAGATCCTCCAGTGCTCGCCCAATTCGGTCATCGCGACCAAGGCCGTCGCCAACGGGCTCGACGGGCGCTCGATCGCCGCCTCGATGGGCGACATGTTCGACCTGCCTCAGGTGCGCGGGCTGCTCACCGGCCCCGACGCGCGCGAAGGCCCCAAGGCCTTCGCCGAGAAGCGCGCGCCGGTCTGGAGCAACCCGGCGTGAGCGAGACGCCGGTCCTGGTCGAGCGCGATGGCGGCCTGGCCACGGTCACGCTCAACCGCCCCGGCCGACGCAACGGCGTGACCGTGCGAATGTGCGTCGACCTCTACCGCGCGGTGCGGAACCTGGCGGCGAGCGACGCGCGGGTGGTGATCCTGCGCGGCGCGGGCACGGACTTCTCGGTCGGCGCCGATCTCGGCGGCTGGGACGACCAGGGCGAGGCCGACGCCGCCCGGCAGGGCTACGGCGAGCTTGCCGAGGTCTATCACGCCGCGACCCTGCTCCACGCCATGCCCCAGGTGACGATCGCCGCGATCGACGGCGGCTGCGCGGGCGCGGCGATGGGCTGGGCCGCGGCCTGCGACTTCCGCTTCGCCACGGCCGAGACGCGGTTCAACACCGCCTTCCTCAACCTCGGCCTGTCCGGCGACATGGGCCTGCCCTGGACGCTGACCCGCCTGCTCGGCGGCGCCCAGGCCCGCGAGCTGCTGCTCAGCCCGGAGAAGCTGACCGGCGCGGACGCGCTGCGCCTCGGCCTGGTCACGCGGCTGTTCGCGCGCGAGGCCCTGCACGAGGAGGCCCGCGAGGCGGCACTGCGGCTCGCCGCCTACGACGCGCTCGCGCTGCGCACGATGAAGGCCAACCTGCTCTCGGCAGAGCGCCTCGACTTCCACGAATACATGGAGCTGGAAAGCGCCCGCCACCTCCATCTCGTCGCCGAATCCGGCCTCGCCGCGCGAGGCGGACGCTCAGGCAGCGCGTAGGGCCGGGATCACCTCCCGGACGAACAGCCCCGCGGCCTCGCCCCAGCCCGGCGGATAGAACCCGGGACCGACCACCACGAAGCGCTCGAGCCCCGCCTTGCGCAAGGCGAGCAGGCGCTCGGTGCAATGGTCCGGCGGGCCGACGATGGCGAAGCGACGGACGAATTCGGGCGAGAGCGCGCCGTGGGTCAGCCGCTGCGTCTCATGCAC
The DNA here is from genome assembly GCA_938005655.1 of uncultured Novosphingobium sp. Lineage (GTDB taxonomy): Bacteria > Pseudomonadota > Alphaproteobacteria > Sphingomonadales > Sphingomonadaceae > Novosphingobium. Next base: position 4,488 of record CALLNA010000050.1, on the reverse strand, counting down.
TCCGCCATGCTTGGTCATGTCGTAGCCCGAGCGGATCGCATCGTAGCTCGCGGCATCGCCCGCGTCGCTCGGCCCGGCGGCGCTGCCCTGCATCACCTGGAAGCGGGCGAGCGGCGGAGCCATGGCCATCGCGACCTCCATCGCCGTCGCATCGTCGGGATGGCAGACGACGATCACCTGCGCGCCACAGGACACCCCTGCGCCGCCCGCCGCGCGGGCGAGGCCGAGCGCCCATTCCGCCCGCTCGACCTCGGCGCCGATCGAGAACGTCACCCGCTCGGCGATGCGCGCCGCCATGGCGATGACCTTCGGCCCAGTCGCGGCGACGTCCAGCGGCACCTTGGGCAGGCCCTCGGGCAGCCAGCGCAGCTTCACGCTCTCGGGCCGCGCGCCGAGCGACAGCTCGTGGACCGAGGCCTCCCCGCTCGCCTCGAAGGGAATCTCCCCGCCGCCCAGCAGCGTCTGCAATCCGGTCAGCGCCCGCTCAAAGGCAGCGAGCCGCGCCGGGGCGAGGCCAAGGTAGGCCAACGCCGAATCGCCGCGGCCGATGCCGAGCACCGCCCGGCCGTTCGACACCGCCTGGACCGTCGCCGCGCCGGCCGCGGTCACGGCGATGTTGCGGGTCAGCGGGTTGGTCACGCCGGGCGAGAGCTTCAGCCGCGCGGTCCAGGCCGCCCAGGCGCCCATCTGGACATAGGGGTCGGCCGAGAGCGACTGCGAATCCATGAACATCTGGCCGTCCCAGCCCTCGGCCTCAACCGCGCGGGCCAGCTCGGGCGTGGCCCCGGTGTTCGAGCCGCCCGCGCGCCAGATTTCGAGCATGTGCCTCTCCCGTGGTTGCCGCAGAGAGAGGATAGCGCGACGCTAGATCGCGTCCACCTGCCGCAGCACCTCGGCGATCGCCACGGGATCGCTCGCGAAGCCCAGGTGGTTGCAGCGCAGCGCGACGGCGCGGTCGCGCTCGCCGGGCCAGCCGCAGGCCGAGCGCGGGGCGACGATGCCGTCGCGTGGGCTCCACAGCGCGATCGTCGGGACCGGCGGCTTGACCGCGAAGTCGCCCGGCACCGGCGGCTCGTCCACGGCATGGCCGGTGACGAACTGGTAGGCGCGCCAGGCATTGTTGGCGCGGCGATCGCCCGAGAAGGGCGTGCCCATGGTGACGACGCCGGCCACGGCCTCGGGCCGCAGCTTGGCCAGCTCGCGGGCGAAGAGGCCGCCCAGGCTCCAGCCGACCAGCACCACCGGCTCGCCATGCGAGCGCGCTAGGCGCGACACCCGGTCGAGCAGGAAGGCGAAGTTCGCGGGCGTCGGCCCGAGGTTGAAGCCGAGGCCCCATTCGTGCGCCGAATGCCCCGCCCCGCCGAGCGCGGTGAGCATCCGCCGCATCCGCACCGGATGGGCGCCGAAGCCGGGCAGCAGCATGACCGGCCGCGGATGGAGCGCCGCCGCGGGCGCGCGGCGGCGGGGCCTGGGGAGGACCGCGCGCAACTCGCCGAGCAGGAGGTGCAGCGGCGGCCCGCTGATCCCTTCCGGCCCCGGCTGGCGCGCCAGGGCGGCACGGCGGGCCAGCTCGCTGCGGCTCGCCCCGCTGCGCTCCAGCGCCCCGCGCCAGAACGCGCCGCCGGCCGTCAGCGCCGCATTCCGCATGTCATCGAGCATCGCCATGGGCCGGTCTTCGCACAGGTTTGACTACACCTGCATGAACGGCGCGCGACAGGGCAAGGTTCCGCATGGGGGGCGGACATGGCCGCCGGCCCTTTCGCGAACGCTGCGACGCTGGCGATGTCGCCTAGTATACCCGCTTCTTGGGCTTGATGTACTCGACGTCGTCGGTCAGCGTGAACTCGTGCACCGGGCGGTAGTCGAGCTTGACCTGGCCGCCCTTGCCACCCCAGCCTTCGAACCAGGCGGCGGTGTGCTTCATCCACTCGGCGTCGTTGCGGTCGGGGAAATCCTCGTGCGCGTGGGCGCCGCGGCTTTCCTTGCGGTTGTGCGCGCCGTGGAGCGTGACGGTCGCCTGGCTGATCAGGTTGTCCAGCTCCAGCGTCTCGACGAGGTCCGAGTTCCAGATCAGCGAGCGGTCGGTGACGCCGATGTCGCTCATCCGCTCATAGGCGGCGGCGAGCTTGACCTTGCCCTCGGCCATCAGCTCGTCGGTGCGGAACACCGCGGCGTGCTGCGACATGGTGCGCTGCATGTCGAGGCGGACCTGCGCCGTGGGCGAGCCGCCCTTGGCGTTGCGGAAGTGGTCAAGGCGGGTCAGCGCGAGGTCGGCCGAATCCTTCGGCAGCTCCTCGTGCGCGGTGCCCGGCTGGATCAGCTCCTTGAGGCGATGGCCGGCGGCGCGGCCGAAGACCACGAGGTCGATCAGCGAGTTGGAGCCCAGGCGGTTCGCGCCGTGCACCGACACGCAGGCCGCCTCGCCCACCGCGAAGAGGCCGGGGACGACCGTCTCGGGATTGCCGTCGGGACCAATGGTCACGACCTCGCCGTGGTAGTTCGTCGGGATGCCGCCCATGTTGTAGTGGACGGTCGGAACCACCGGCAGCGGCTGGCGGGTCAGATCGACGCCCGCGAAGATCTTGCCGCTTTCGGTGATGCCCGGCAGGCGCTCGGCCAGGACCTTGGGGTCGATGTGGTCGAGGTGGAGGTAGATGTGGTCCTTGTTCGGGCCGACGCCGCGGCCCTCGCGGATCTCCATCGCCATCGAGCGCGAGACGACGTCGCGGCTGGCGAGGTCCTTGGCGCTAGGCGCATAGCGCTCCATGAAGCGCTCGCCCTCGGAGTTGGTCAGGTAGCCGCCCTCGCCGCGCGCGCCCTCGGTGATGAGCACGCCCGCGCCGTAGATGCCGGTCGGGTGGAACTGGACGAACTCCATGTCCTGGAGCGGCAGCCCCGCGCGCAGGACCATGCCGCCGCCGTCGCCGGTGCAGGTATGGGCGCTGGTCGCGGTGAAGTAGCAGCGGCCGTAGCCGCCGGTCGCCAGCACCACGGCCTGGGCGCGGAAGCGGTGGATCGTGCCGTCGTCCAGGCACAGGGCGATGACGCCCCGGCACTGGCCGTTCTCCATGATCAGGTCGATCGCGAAGTATTCGATGAAGAAGTCGGCGTCGTACTTCAGGCTCTGCTGGTAGAGCGCGTGGAGCATGGCGTGGCCGGTACGGTCGGCCGCGGCGCAGGTGCGCTGGACCGGCGGGCCCTCGCCCATGTTCTGCATGTGGCCGCCGAACGGGCGCTGGTAGATCGTCCCGTTCTCGTTGCGGCTGAACGGCACGCCCGCGTGCTCCAGCTCGTAGACCGCGGCCGGCGCCTCGCGCACCATGTATTCGATCGCGTCCTGGTCGCCGAGCCAGTCGGAGCCCTTGACCGTATCAAACATGTGCCAGGTCCAGTGATCCGGGCTGTTGTTCTGGAGCGAGGCGGCAATGCCGCCCTGGGCCGCGACGGTATGGCTGCGGGTCGGGAAGACCTTGGTGATGCAGGCCGTCTTGAGGCCGGCCTCGGCGCTGCCCATCGTGGCGCGCAGGCCCGAGCCGCCGGCGCCGACGACGACGGTGTCATAGGTGTGGTCGACGATCTTGTAGGCCGGCTGAGTGGAAGCTGCGGAAGCCATGTTATGCGCCTCCCAGCGCGAGGCGGACGATGCAGAAGGCCCCGAAGGCGACCGCCGCGAAGGTGACGAGATTCAGCAGGACGATGCTGGCGAACTTGTTGGCGTGCTCGTGGACGTAGTCCTCGATCACGACCTGGAGACCGAGCCGGGCGTGCCAGATGTTGACCAGCACGAACAGGCCGAGCAGCGTGGCCGAGACCGGCCGCGCCAGCCACTCGTGGACCGCCTGGTAGTTAAGGTTCGGCAGCATCAGGAGCGAGGGGACGAACCAGACCGCCAGCAGCAGGCTGCCGATCGCGGTATAGCGGATGACCAGCCAGTGATGCACGCCGCTGTGCGCCGAGCCGAGCCCGCGCACGCGTCCGATGGAAGTTCCGTTGCCCATTGTGTCAGACCCTTAGAGGAGCAGCAGCGCGGCCCAGAAGATCGCGGTGAGGACGAAGCCGCCGATCGTGCAGGCGGTGGCCCAGAAGTTGTTGCCGTCGAGCTCGTAGCCGGCGCCGGTATCGAGCACGAAGTGGCGGATGCCCGACAGCGCGTGCGAGAACAGCGCCCACGAGCAGCCGACCACGACGATCTTGAAGAGGATGTGGATCACGCCCCAGAGGATGCCCAGGCCCGCCCAGGTCTCGGTCGAGAGGTCGGCCCAGACCCAGCCGGTGAACTTCGCGTAGGCCTCCGGCCCGGCGACCAGCGCGCCAAGGCCCCACAGCACCAGGGCCAGCCCGACGGTCGCGCCCACGCCGCTGACGCGGTGCAGGATCGAGGAGGCCATGCCCGGCCCCCAGCGCCAGATCTGCAGGTGCGGCGATAGCGGTCGGTTCCGTCCCGATGGACTGGCGTTGGCCATGCGTGTCGAATCCCTATTGGCGGGG
>CALLNA010000049.1 GCA_938005655.1 uncultured Novosphingobium sp. | reverse complement strand
ACGGTCATCACGGTACGACGGACGGTCGTCGCGACGGGGGCGGGCGTCGTACGAACGGCCCCAGTCGCCGGAAGACCGCGCCGGGCGGGCGCCCCAGCGCGACGGGCCGGCCCCCCGGCACGCAGCGCGGCGACCTCGTGCCGCTTCACCGCCTCGCGCAGGTAGAGGTGGCCGAAGCCCAGGGTGAAGAACACCTCGACCTGGCCGACCGTGCGGACCAGGGCCACCGGCGCGAGGGCGAAGCCGGTGAACCAGCCGGCCGAGCCGAGGCTGGCGAGCAGGCCGACCAGCGAGGAGGTCCGCCAGGATTGCAGCACTCGCGTCATCTCGCCGCGCTCGCGCAGCAGGACATAGGCGCCCTGCATCAGCACCTGCCCGGCCTGGACCACGACCAGCACGAACAGCGCGGCGAGAATCTTGTCGGAGGTATGCACCTCGCGCGTCGCGAGCTTCACGAAGATCGAGGTCATCGTATAGCCGAACCCCGCGCCGAGGCCGCAAAGCGCCGCCGGCTGGACCACGTCGCGCGCGTGCAGCCGCTTGCCCCCGCCGGCGAGGTAGAGCACCCCGGCGACGCCGATCGCGATCCCGACCCAGGAAATCCACGACAGCCGCTCGTGCAGGAGGATGAAGGAGAGGATCGCCCCCTGGATCGCCTCGGTCTTCGAATAGGCCGTCCCGGCGACGTAGTTGTGGTAGGAGAAGGCGAGCAGCAGCAGGTTGGTGCCGACGATCTGGGCGAGGCCCCCGGCAAGCGCCCAGCCGAGCAGCGGCAGGACCGTGCAGCCCGGCAGGGCCGTGCCCCGGACCAGGCACCAGCCGGCCAGCAGCGCGGCGGCGACCGGCAGCCCGTAGAAGTACCGCACCAGCCCCGCGCCGTTGACCGACAGCTTCGCCCGCACGCTCTGCTGCACGGCCGTCCGCCAGGAATTGAACACCGCCGCGCAGAGCGTGGCGATCAGCCAGATGGGAATGGCCATACCCACTCCCTGCCCGTCATTGCCTGCCTCAGGCGTGCAGCCTTTCCTGGGCGATGCGTTCCTTCCACACCAGCGGGGCGAGCTGGTGGACGTTGTTGCCCTCGCTGTCGACCGCCACGGTCACGGGCATGTCCTCCACGGTGAACTCGTAGATCGCCTCCATGCCGAGGTCCTCGAAGGCGAGCACCTTGGCCTCGCGGATGGCGCGGGCGACGAGATAGGCCGCGCCGCCGACCGCCATCAGGTAGGCGACCTTGTGCTTGGCGATCACCTGGGTCGCGCCCTGCCCGCGCTCGGCCTTGCCGATCATCGTCAGCAGGCCGAGTTCCAGCATCATGTCGGTGAACTGGTCCATCCGGGTCGCGGTGGTCGGGCCGGCCGGGCCGACCACCTCGCCCACCACCGGATCGACCGGGCCGACGTAGTAGATCGAGCGGCCGCGGAAATCGACGGGCAGTTCCTCGCCCCTGGCCAGCATGTCCTGGATGCGCTTGTGCGCCGCGTCGCGCCCGGTGAGCATCTTGCCGTTGAGCAGCAGGCGGTCGCCGTGCTTCCAGCTCTGCACCTCCTCGGGGGTCAGGGCGTCGAGGTCGACACGCCTGGCCGCCTTGTCCGGCGTCCAGGTCACGTCCGGCCAGTCGTCGAGCTTGGGCGTTTCGAGGAAGCTCGGCCCCGAGCCGTCGAGCGTGAAGTGGGCGTGGCGCGTCGCCGAGCAGTTGGGGATCATCGCCACCGGCTTGCCCGCGGCGTGGCACGGCCATTCGGCGATCTTGACGTCGAGCACGGTCGTCACGCCGCCCAGCCCCTGGGCGCCGATGCCGAGCGCGTTGACCTTGTCGTAGATCTCGACCCGCAACTTCTCGATGTCGGTCCGGGGCCCACGCGCCTTCAGCTCGTGCATGTCGATCTCGTCCATCAGCGATTCCTTGGCGAGGAGGACCGCCTTCTCCGCCGTGCCGCCGATGCCGATGCCGAGCATCCCCGGCGGGCACCAGCCGGCGCCCATCTGCGGGATCATCTCCAGCACCCAGTCGACGATCGAATCGCTGGGGTTCATCATCTTGAACTTGGACTTGTTCTCGCTGCCGCCGCCCTTGGCCGCGACGTCGACCGAGACCTTGCTGCCCGGCACCATCTCGACGTTGAGCACGCAAGGGGTGTTGTCCTTGGTGTTGCGGCGGGTGAAGGCCGGATCGGCGACGATCGAGGCGCGCAGCTTGTTCTCCGGGTGGTTGTAGGCGCGGCGCACGCCTTCATCGACGACCTCCTGAAGGCTCTTGTCGCTCTCCAGCCGGCAGTTCTGGCCCCATTTCAGGAAGACGTTGACGATGCCGGTGTCCTGGCAGATCGGGCGGTGCCCCTCGGCGCACATCCGGCTGTTGGCGAGGACCTGGGCCATCGCGTCCCTGGCCGCGGGGTTCTCCTCCCGCTCCCAGGCCGCGGCGAGCGCGCGGATATAGTCCATCGGGTGGAAGTAGCTGATGTATTGCAGCGCGTCGGCGATGCTTTCGACCAGGTCCGCCTCGCGGATCGTCACCATCTCGGCCATGTTCGTCGGTTCCCTAGGGTGTGTCTCTTTTGGCCCCCATAGGCCCGGAAAACGCCAGCCGTCAAAGCGCTTGGCGCAGTAACCCGGATGACCTAATAGCAATCCGAAATTGCGCCGCTGTGTTAACAGTGCAATACAGCGGCGCACAAAGGGTTCTGACGACATGACGATTACCGAGGAACGCCCCGCGCCAGAGGCGCAGTCCGCAGCGGCCCGCCGGGCGATGATCGACAGCCAGCTCCGCACCAGCGGAGTGAACGAGCCGTGGGTGCTGGCGGCGATGAACGCTGTCCCGCGCGAGGATTTCGTGCCCCAGAACGCCCGCGCCGCGGCCTATACCGATCGCGCCGTGCCACTCGGCAACGGCCGCTTCCTCGCCGCGCCGCTGGTCTATGGGCGGATGCTAGGCGAGGCCGCGCCGACGCCCGAGGACAAGGCGCTGGTGGTCAGCGCGAGCGGCGGCTACCTCGCCGCCCTGGTCAGGCCGCTGGTCGGCGCGCTCGACGTGCAGGACGTCGCCGCCGATGCGCCCTATGCCAGGGACGCCTATTCGCTGGTCCTGATCGAGGGCGCGATCGAGCAATTGCCCGATTCGCTCGCCGCGGCGATGGTCGAGGGCGGGCGGATCGTCGGCGGCCTGGTCGAGCGGGGCGTGACCCGCCTCGCCACGGGCCGCAAGACGGCGGGCGCCGTCACCTGGCTGCCGCTCGCCGAGATCGGCATCCCCGTCCTGCCCGAATTCGCCGCGCCGAGGCGCTGGAGCTTCTGAGCGTGACGCGGGGGGGTGTCCGCGCGCGCGCCGCCGCGCTCCTCGCGGGCGGCGCGGTGCTGGGGTTGGGCCTGGCCGCCACGCCGGGCCGGGCCGACGACCTGCGCGGCGCCCTGGTCTCCGCCTACAACACCAATCCCACGCTCCAGGCCGCCCGCTCCACCCAGCGCGCGACCGACGAGACCGTGCCGATCGCCAAGGCCGCCGGCCGTCCCGGGGCGAACGCCACGGCGGGCTATACCGAGATCGTCGATTCGGCGAGCAGCACCGCCACCTCGCTCGGCAACGGCCTGACCCTGGAAGGGCCGACCCGCCAGCTCAACGCCGGGCTCAACCTCAGCGTGCCGCTCTATTCGGGCGGGTCGGTCAAGAACCAGGTCCGCGCCGCCGAGCGCCGGGTCGAGGCCGGCCAGGCCGACCTGCGCGGCACCGAATCCGCGATCTTCAGCCAGGCCGTCGCCGCCTATATGGACGTGATCCTCAACGAGGCGATCGTCGGGCTGAACCGCAAGAACGTCGAGGTCCTCTCGGTCAACCTGGAAGCGACGCGCGACCGCTTCGAGATCGGCGACCTGACCCGCACCGACGTCGCCCAGTCCGAGGCGCGGCTCGCCGTGGCGCGCAGCGACACCCGCACCGCCGAGGCCAACCTCGCCAACGCGCGCGAGCGCTATATCCAGGTCGTCGGCCACCCGCCGGGCGCGCTCGATCCGCCGCCGCCGCTGCCGGGCCTGCCGGCGACGGCCGAGGACGCGGTCGGCATCGCGCTCGACAGCAATCCTGACATCCTCGCCGCGCGCGAGCGCTCGAAGGCCGCCGAGATCGACATCGACGTCGCCGGGGCGAGCCGCCTGCCGCAGCTCAGCGCCGTGGTCGGCGGGACCTATTCCAACTACCTCGGCTCCTACAGCATCGCGGGCTCCTCGGTTCCGTTGCCCCAGGCGGGCGCGGGGCTGACCGTGGGCCTGTCGGGCTCGATCCCGCTGTTCCAGGGCGGTCGCCCGGCGGCGCAGCGGCGCCAGGCGCAGGCCCGCGCCGGGGCAGCGCTGGAGCAGGAGATCGGCGCCGAACGCGACGTCATCGCCCAGACCCGCTCGGCCTACCAGTCGTGGAAGGCCTCGAACGACGTCATCGTGTCGAGCCAGGCCGGGGTCGACGCCGCGAGCCTGAGCCTGGAGGGCGTGCGCGCCGAGAACAGCGTCGGCAACCGCACGATCCTCGACATCCTCAACGCCGAGCAGGAGCTGCTCAACGCCCAGGTCCGCCTCGTCACCGCGCGGCGCAACGCCTATGTCGCGGGCTTCACCCTGCTCGCCGCGATGGGCAAGGCCGAGGCGCGCGATCTCGGCCTCGACGGCGGCGCGCTCTACGATCCGCAGGTCAACTACCAGCGGGTCCGGGGCAAGTGGTCGGACTGGTCGAACGACCCCGCGCCGGTCGCCCAATCGACCCGCACCGTTGACACGCCGGCCCAGGACGGGTCAGTCTCCGCCGGCCAGGCCGCGACTCTCGGGGGCTCGACTCCGGAGGTGCGGCGGGCGCAGGATATGTCGGGGGGCAAGGATTGATATGCGCCAGGCGGGCGAACCTTCGGTCGAGGAAATCCTCGAATCGATCAAGAAAGTGATCGCGCGGGACAACCGCGCGAGCGCCGCCGAGGAACGCCGCGCCCGCGAATCGCGCGGCATGGCGCCGCCCCCGGCCGAGGAGGAAGAGGAGGAGGTCCTCGACCTCGCGACCAGCGCCGAATTCGTCGACGAGCTGGACGAGGACGCCGATGCCCATGCCCCCACGGAACCGGCCGACGCCCCGCTCGTCACCGAGGGCGCGCGCAGCTCGATGCGCGATTCGCTGACCGCGCTGGCCATGCTGGCCGAGCCCGGCGCCCCGCCGCAGATCGTCCGCTCGGGCGAGACCTCGCTCGAAGGGCTGACCCGCGAGCTGCTGCGCCCGGCGCTGGCCGAATGGCTCGACAAGAACCTGCCGCCCCTGGTCGAGCGCCTGGTCGCCGCCGAGATCGCGCGGATCGTCGGCAAGAAGGGCTGAGACTGGACGGCGGCCCGGCGGCATCCTAACTGCGCCCGATGGCCAAGCCCGATCCCGTCCTGCTCGATCCCGCGCGCTACCCCTTCGCCTGCGAGATCGCGACCCGCTTCGGCGACCTCGACACCAACCTGCACATCAACAACGTCGCCCTCGCCTCGATCTGCGAGGACGCGCGGGTCCGCTTCCACAAGGCGAGCGGCTATCACGCGGCGCTGGGCGAGGGACGCGGGAGCGCGACCGCGATGGTCGCGAGCTTTTCGATCGAATACCTCGGGCAGGGCTATCACCCCGATCCGCTGACCGCGCACGTCGCCGCCGAGCGGATCGGCAATTCCAGCTATTCGCTGGTCCAGCTCATCCGCCAGGGGGATCGCATCGTGGCCTTCGCCCGCTCGATCATGGTCATGGTCCGGGAGGACCGGCCCGCGCCGCTGCCCGACGAATTCCGCGCCAGCGTCCAGCCGTGGATGCTCCGCCCGTGAGCGCGAGCCCGCAGGAGCTGGAGGCCGCCCGCCGCGCCCTGACCGTCAACGGCGGGGACGGGATCAGGCGCCACATCTTCCTCTGCGCCGAGCCGCAGAAGGCCAAGTGCTGCAAGCCCGAGGTCGGCGCCCCGGCCTGGGCCTATCTCAAGCGCCGGCTCAAGCAGCTCGGCCTCGACCGCGACGGCGGCGTCCACCGGACCAAGGCCGACTGCCTGAAGATCTGCGCGGCAGGCCCGGTCGCCGTGGTTTGGCCCGAGGGCGTCTGGTATCATTCCTGCACCGAGGAGGTGCTCGAACGGATCATCCAGGAGCACCTGATCGGCGGCGTCCCGGTCGAGGAGTTCCGGCTCCGCCCGCTGGAGCGCTAGAGCTAGAGTCTGATCCACTTGCGTGGAAGCGGTGCCGGATTCAGCCGCGCTGAAGCAGCTTCTAATCGCCGGGCGGACGGCGGTTGTCGACCTCGTCGTGCGTGCCCACCGAGCGGTCGTGCCCGGTGCCGTGCGAGAGGAATACCAGCCCCATCAGCGCCGACATCAGCAGCATGGTCAGGGCGATGCCGAGCGCGGTCGCAATGTAGAAGTGGATCGAGACCAGCGCCCCCTCGCGATAGAGCACGACGAGCGCGCCGACGACCAGGGTCAGCGTCACCAGCATCATCCACCGCATCAGCCGGCGGAAGCGAGCCCAGGCGAAGGCGGCGACTTCGGGATCGTCGAGGGGCGACTTGCGGCTCATGGCCCGCGCCATGCGCCGATGCCCCCGCCCTGGCAACGGATTTGCGCCTGGACGCTGGCCGAATCCGCGCAGCCGTGACATAATCTGCCTCCAACGACCCGGGGAGAAGCGAACATGACGATCGGGCGCATAATCGGGGAGCGCAGTCGCGAGGTGATAAGCTGCCAGGCCGCGACGCCGGTGCGCGAGGCGGTGAGCATCCTGTCCGAACGGCGGATCGGCGCCCTGCCGGTGCTCGACGGCGATACGGTCGCCGGAATCTTTTCCGAGCGCGACGTGATCCACCAGCTCAAGGCCCACGGCCCGGCCATGCTGGAGCGCACGGTGGGCGAGGCGATGACCGCGCCGGCGATCACCGTGACGCCGGAAACGACCGTGCTCGAGGCGCTCGGCCTGATGACCCGGCGGCGCATCCGCCACCTGCCGGTGGTCGTGGACGGCCGGATCGTCGACTTCGTCTCGATCGGCGACCTGGTGAAATACCGGATCGACCACATCCAGTCCGAGGCCGAGGCGCTCAGGGTCTATATCCAGACCGCTTGATGGAGCGGGCCGGCGGCCCTACATCGCGGGACATGGATGCTTCCTCCCTGACCCTCAGCCCGTCCGCGGCCGCGCGCGTGACCGCGATCGCCGCCCGGCAAGGCAAGCCCGCGATCCTCCGCTTGGCGGTGGAAGGCGGCGGCTGCTCGGGTTTCCAGTACAAGTTCGAGCTGGCCGAAGGCGCCGACGCCGAGGACGCCGTGTCGGAGACCGACGGGGTCAAGCTGGTGGTCGATCCGGTCAGCCTGGACTTGGTGTCGGGCTGCGTGGTCGACTACGTCGAATCGCTCGGCGGCGCGGCCTTCCGCGTCGAGAACCCGAACGCGACGGCCGGCTGCGGCTGCGGATCGAGTTTCGCGGTTTGAAAATCGCGACCTTCAACATCAACGGGGTCAAGGCGCGGCTGCCCAGGCTCCTGGAATGGCTCCAGGAGACGCGGCCCGCCGTCGCCTGCCTGCAAGAGATCAAGTCGCAGGACGAAGGCTTCCCGATCAAGGACATCGAGGCGATCGGCTACAAGGGCATCTGGCACGGCCAGAAAGGCTTCAACGGCGTCGCCATCCTCGCCGACGGCGAAACGCCGGTCGAGGTTCGCCGCGGGCTGGAGGGCGAGCCCGAGGACGAGCATTCGCGCTATATCGAGGCCGACGTCTTCGGCCTGCGCGTCGCCTGCATCTACCTGCCCAACGGCAACCCGCAGCCGGGGCCGAAGTTCGACTACAAGCTGCGCTGGATGGAACGCCTGCGTCGCCGCATGGCCGAGATCTGGGCCGAGCAGGTCCCGGCGATCGTCACCGGCGACTTCAACGTCATCCCCGAGGACAAGGACGTCTGGTCGCCCCCGGCGATGGCCATGGACGCGCTGATGCAGCCCGAATCGCGCGACGCCTATGCGCGCCTGCTCGCCGACGGCTGGACCGACGCGCTGGACCTGCACAACCCGCGCGGCGGGGTCTGGACCTATTGGGACTACCAGGCCGGCGCCTGGCAGCGTGACCACGGCTTCCGCATCGACCACGCCCTGCTCTCGCCGGAGCTGGCCGACCGCCTGGTCGCCTGCGGGGTCGACAAGGACTACCGCGGCCGGGAAAAGGCCAGCGACCACGCCCCGGTCTGGGTGCAGCTCAGGGATGAGTCCTTGTCCGCCTGACAGCGGAAGCCGCCCACCGCCCCGCACCCCCGGCCCAACCCCCATAGGGTACATTGACCGAGTGGTTGGGCCGGGGGTACGAGGCGATAGGTAGCGTGAGGGACCGGCACGGCCGGTCCCGGTCAACGCCTCAAGCCGTCAGCGATAGAACACGTGGTTCCCGACGCGGGCCACGCGCTTCATTCGCCAGCCGGGCGAGACGCTCGCCGCGTGGAACGACAGCGCGCCCTCGACCGGGCTCTGCCACGAGCCGGCATCGGCGATCTGGGCCAGGGCGACGGCCTCGTGCCAGTCCTGCGAGCCCTTGTTGATCCCCGGCATGCCGTTGCCGCGGATGAACGAGAACTGCGACGGCTGATAGACGACGCCGCAATAGCTGGTGGGATAGCGGCCCGACTTGGTCCGCGCGACGATCACGCGGCCGACGGCGAGCTGGCCTTCGAGCGGCTCGCTCTTCGATTCGAAATAGATCGCCCCGGCCAGGCACGTGAGCTCGCGCGACAGCTCGTGCTGCGGCTGGGCGTCGACCAGCGCGGCGAGCGAGGCGGCGGAGCGGGGAGCGGGGTCTGCGGCATCGGTCTGATCGACGGCGGCTTCGACCTGGGCTGCGTCGGCCTGGGCGACGGCGGGAAGCGGCTGGACGACCGGCTGCGAAATCATCCGGGCGGGTTCCTGTTCGACGGCCCGGCGGGAGGCCTGGGCGTTCGCGCCGGAACCATCGGCGCTGAAAAGAGTAGCAACAAGAGTGACGGCCACCGCGGCAACGCTGGCCTTGTCCAAAATACGGCTCATCCGAGCTTCTTCTTGAGCGGTGGACGCACCTGCGCAGGGCCGATCGAACGGTGCCGCGAAATGCGGCCTCCGAACGTCTGGGAACCCTGCCGGCTATCCCCCGTCTGCGTGCTTGCCGATCGACCTCACTGCCGATCCGGCCGCCTGCGCGTTCGTGATCGCGGGGCGCTTAGGTTGTGCGGCGCAACAAAGTCAACCTGCTTAGGAAATCGGCCCGATGAACCGTTCCGCCCGCGCGATATCCAGTTCGACAATCCACAGGTCGGGGTCCTGGCGCTTACGGCGCTCCAGGTATTCCTCGAATATCGCTTTGTTTTCAGGGTCTTGGCTCTTGGAACAGGACCATTTCCGGGAGCCGTCGAGTTGTGGCATCCGCTCGTATATCCGTGAATTCGCACCGTTTTCGGTGGTCACGACGAGGATCGTCCCGGCCTCCGGCTCACCCTTGCCGAGCACCGCCGCGAAGCCCCCTTCGGCCTGGACGCGGCGAATCAGCGCAGCGACCTCCAGATGCGCCGGAAGGCGCGCGTCCACCCCTAACCCCCGAGCCCGCGCGAATAGCCGTCGAGGCTGGAGAGCGCGATCCGCGAGCGCATGAAGGTGCCCGTGCCGCGGCCGATCTCCTCGCCCTCGGCGTCGACCAGCCGCGCCTCGGCCACCAGCACGCGGCGGCGGCCCGAGACCCAGCGCCCTTCGGCCACCACCCGGCCCTCGCGCACGGGGCGGCTGAAGTGGAGGTTGAACGAGGTCGTCAGCAGGAAGCGGTCGGTGACGAGGGTGTTCGCCGCATAGAAGGCCGCATCGTCGAGCATCTTGAAGTAGATCGTGCCGTGGGCGGCCCCGGCGGCGTGGTAGGTGCGCGGCTCGACCTCGAACTCGATCCGCGAGACCCCTTCACCGAGAATCGCCAGGCGCGAGGCGAACAGGTGGTTGATCGGGGCCGAGGCATAGAGGCTTTCGAGCGCCCGCCAATGAAGCTGCGCCCCTTCGACCGGGAGATCGGCCGGATCAGGCGGCGTCGCGGTCGATGACATTGGAGAGGAGGCCGTAGAGCGCCTCATCGCTGGGGGCCTGGCTCAGCGCCGCGTGCATCGCCTCGTCGCGCATCATCCGCGAGATCGAGGCAAGGGCGTGGAGGTGCGCCGCCCCGGCCTGGGCGGGCGAAAGCAGGCCGAAGACGAGATCGACCGGCATGGCGTCGGCCGCGTCGAAGGCCACGGGCACCTCGAGCCGGAGGAAGGCCGCGACCGGGCGGCCGAGGTCGGCCATCCGCGCATGGGGGATCGCCACGCCGCGGCCGAAGCCGGTGCTGCCCAGGGCCTCGCGCTCGACGAGGCGTTCGAGCACGGCCTGCTCATCGAGCGCATAGACCGCGGCGAAGCGCTTGGCGATCGCGTCGAGAATCGCCGGCTTGCTGTCCATGCGGACCGTGGCGACGGCTTCGGGAAGGAGAGTGAACAGAGCGGTCATCGGAATTCGAACAGCCAGGTTTGCCGCGTGCCGGGAGAGGACCGATGCACGGGAAGCCCGGCCGAACCGGTATCCTGTGCTGCCTCTCCCGGGAAATCACGCTGCTTGCGCGTCAGGAAGGCTCGACCCAGCCGATCGAGCCATCGCCGCGGCGGTAAACCATATTATGCCGCCCGGTGCCAGCGTTTTTGAACAGGAGCGCGTTGGTGTTGCGCAGGTCGAGCATCATCACCGCGTCGGAAACGGTCGCCTCCGGCACGTCGACCCGGGTCTCGGCGATCACCACCGGGGCATCGGCGGCGGCCTCCTCGGTCTCGACGTCGGGCTCGATGAAGACGGTATAGGCCGCCTCCTCCTCGCGCGCGGCGCTGCTCTGCTGCTCGTGCCGGTCCTTGAGCCGGTGCTTGTAGCGGCGAAGCTGGTTCTCGATCTTGTCGGCCGCCTGGTCGAGCGCGATGTGCGCGTCCTGCGCGATTCCCGCGCCCTTGAGGATCAGGCCGTGCATGACGTGGGTCACGACGTCGCAGCGGAAGGCGCCTGCGGGCGCCTTGCCGAAGGTCACGACGGTCGAGAGCGCGCGGCTGAAGTATTTCTCGACGATCGCGTTGAGGCGATCCTGGGCGTGGGACTGGAGCGCTTCGCCGGTTTCGATCTGGTGGCCGGATACGCGAATGTCCATGGATCGTTCTCCTTTAACTGGGCGCCTCCACGGTATTCACTCATACCAGAGAGGCGCCTTGACGGTGGTCATAAATGCGGCGTGCGCGGCGAGTTCCACCTCGCTCGCGGCATGGGGACGGGCCGGGCGGAAGACGCGGGTGCGGACCGTGGTGACGACCTGCGCGACCAGCTCCTCGCGGTTCTCTCCGGCAAGCTCCAGCCCGATCTGGCGGCCGCCGGTGAGCTCGACATAGACCTGGGCGAGCAGTTCGGCATCGAGCAGCGCGCCGTGCATGGTGCGATGGCTGCGGTCGATCCCGTAGCGGGTGCAGAGCGCATCGAGCGAGAGCTTGGCGCCGGGATGGCGGACGCGGGCGAGGGCGACCGTGTCGATCATCCGGCTGCGGCAGATCGGATCGTGCCCGCACAGCGCCAGCTCAGCGTCGAGGAAGCCGAAGTCGAAGCCGGCATTGTGCGCGACCAGCGGCGAATCCGCGATGAACTCCAGCAGCTCGGCCACCCGCGTCGCGAACAGCGGCTTGTCGGCGAGGAAGGCTTCAGACAGGCCGTGGACCGCCTCGGCGGCGGCGGGCATCGACCGCTCGGGGTTGAAATAGGCGTGGAAGGTGCGGCCGGTCGTCACCCGGTTGACCATCTCGATGCACCCGATCTCGACCAGTCTGTCTCCGCTTTTCGGATCGAGCCCCGTGGTCTCGGTGTCGAAGATGATTTCCCGCATCGTTGAATCTATATCGCCCCGCAATCGGGCCGGCGCAAGGGCGCAAAGCGGCTTTTTAAGCGGGATGCGCCTGGTATCGGCCAGGCCGAATGCGGCGCCGTCCTCCGCCCGGGCGGAATCACTCCCGGGTGAGCTTGCGGACCAGGTTGGTCACGGCCTGCCGGGTCTCGGCGAGGGTCGCGCCGGTGTCGATGACGTAGTCGGCGCGGCGGACCTTCTCGGCGTCGGGCACCTGCAAGGCGAGGATCTGGGCGAACTTCTCCTCGGTCATGCCCGGCCGGGCCAGGACCCGCTCGCGCTGGGCCGGGGCCGGGGCCGAGACCACGACGACCGCGTCGACCATCCCGACCCCGCCGCGCTCGTAGAGCAGGGGGATGTCGAAGACGATCAGCGGCGCCTCGGCGTTCTCGGCGACGAAGGCCCCGCGCATCGCCCCGACTGCGGGATGGACGATTCCCTCCAGCCGCTTGAGCGCCTCGGGATTCCCGAAGACCGCTGCGCCGAGCTTCGGCCGGTCGACCCCCTGCGGCCCGGTCGTGCCGGGAAACGCCGCCTCGATCGCCGGGAGCAGCGCGCCGCCGCGCCCTTGCAGCTCGTGCACCGCGGCGTCGGCGTCGAATACCGGCACGCCGAGGTCGCGGAACATCGCCGCGACGGCCGACTTGCCCATGCCGATCGAGCCGGTGAGGCCGAGGATGACGGGACGCAGGACGGGGGGCTCGATCTTGCTCATGCCGTCAGCAGCCTCCGCAGCTCGGCGTCGTGCTCGCGCGGGGCGGTGAGGCCGAAGAACTTCTCGAACGCGACCGCCGCCTGGCCGATCAGCATGGCCAGCCCGTCGACCGTCGCGAAGCCCGCCGCGCGCGCCTGTCGCAGCAGGGGCGTATCGAGCGGGTGGGTGACGATGTCGTAGACCACGCTGCCCGGCGGGGCATGGCTGAAGTCGAAGGCCAGCGGCGGCTGCCCGGCCATGCCGAGCGGGCTCGCGTTGACGATCAGGTCGAGGCAATCCGCGCGGTCGTCGAAGGCGAAGTCGGTCGCCGGTTCGAAATGGGCGATATCGACCGCGTGGTGGTCGTTGCTCTTAGCCAGCTCGTCGAGCAAGGCCCGGGCCTTGGCCGGATCGCGCCCGGCGAGGACGATCACGAAGCCCCGGTCGGACAGGGCCGCGACGATCGCCCGCGCCGCCCCGCCGGTGCCGAGCACGCGGGCCATGCGGAACAGGTGCCGCTCGGCCAGCCGCGCGGCCAGCGGTTCGAGGAAGCCCGGCGCGTCGGTGTTATGGCCGGTCAGCGTGCCGTCCGCCTCATGCACCACGGTATTGACCGCGCCGATCTGCGCGGCGAGCGGATCGAGCCGGTCGAGCAGCGGCATGATCGCCTGCTTGTGCGGCATGGTCACGTTGCAGCCGCGCCAGGCAGTATCGGCGCGGGCCCGGTCGAGATAGTCTGCCAGCCCGGCAGGCGGGACCAGCGCGCGGCCGTAGGAGCCGGGCGCGCCCAGCTTCCCCAGCCAGAAATTGTGGATCGCGGGGGACTTCGACTGCGCGATCGGATCGCCGATCACCTCGGCATGGGGCGTGATCACCCCGCCAGCTCCCCGAGCCCGCGCAAGGCCCCGAGCACGGCCAGCAGCGGCATGCCGAGCACGGTGAAGTGATCGCCTTCAATCGACTGGAACAGCTGAACCCCCCGGCCCTCGATCCGAAACACCCCCACGCAGCCGGACACCGCCGGCCACTCGTGATCGAGGTAGCTTTCTATGAAGGCGTCGGAAAGCGCAATAACCTGCAAGCGGGCCACGGCGGCATGACGCCACAGCACCGCGCCGTCGCGGGCCAGGGCGGCGGCGCTGTGGAGGTTCATCGTCCGCCCCGAGAAGAAGCGCAAGTGCGCCACAGCGTCCGCGCGGGTCGCGGGCTTGTCGAACCGGCGGCCCTCGACCTCGACCAGGGAATCGCTGCCGAGGACCAGGCGGCCGGGACAGGCGCGCGAGACCGCCAGCGCCTTGGCCTCGGCCAGGGCGAGGGCCACGTCCGCGGGCGCCGCGCCGGCGAGACCGGCTTCCAGCGCGCGCTCGTCGAGGTCGGCGGGCACGGATTCGAAGGCGATTCCCGCAGCCCCCAGCATGGCGCGGCGCGAGCCGCTCTTGGAAGCGAGAACCAGGGGCAGGGACTGGGACGGACTCATATCGCACCGACCCCGTCGCCGCCGCGCCGTTCGTTGAGCAGGTTGATCACGGCGGCGGCGGTCTCCTCGATCGAGCGGCGGGTGACGTCGATCACCGGCCAGCCGTTGTCGGCGAACATCCGCCGCGCGAACTGCACCTCGCGCGCGACGCGCTCCTGGTCGACATAGGCGGTGTCGGGCGCCTGGTTCAGCGAGAGCAGGCGGTTGCGGCGGACCTGGATCAACCGTTCCGGCGCGGTGGTCAGGCCGACCACCAGCGGATGGCGCAGGCCGAACAGGGCGGGCGGCGGCGGACTCTCGATCACGATCGGGATGTTCGCCGTCTTGTAGCCGCGATTGGCGAGATAGATCGAGGTCGGGGTCTTCGAGGTGCGCGACACGCCGGCCAGCACGATGTCGGCCTCCTCCCAGTTCTCCCAGGCGACGCCGTCGTCATGGGCGATGGTGAACTGGATCGCCTCGACCCGCGCGAAATAGGCCGCGTCCATCGCGTGCTGGCGGCCGGGCCGGGCCTTGGCCTCCTGGCCGAGCGACTGCTCCAGCGCGTCGAGCACGGCGTCGAGCGCGGAGACCGCCGGCAGGCCGAGCCCCTTGCACTGCTCCTCCAGCCGGCCGCGGATTTCCTCGTTGACCAGGGTGAACAGGACCAGCCCCGGATTGGCGGCGATGTCCGAGAGGATGCGCTCGAGGTGCTGGAGCGAGCGGACCATCGGCCAGAAGTGGCGCGTCACCTCGGCCGCGTCGAACTGGGCGAGCGCGGCCTTGGCGATCATCTCCAGCGTCTCGCCGGTGGAGTCCGAGAGCAGGTGGAGATGAAGGCGGGACATCGTTTCGCGGAAGGCTCGCGGGCGGGCTGTGGATAGTTCCCCGCATAAACCACGGGAGGGACGCACTGACAACTTCGGCAGGGGATTCCATGCCCGGTCCGGGTCCTGCGATGCGCCGCTTGTGGACAGGTGGACAGCGCTGTCCCCAGCCTGTGGATAGCGGGCAGAAGCAGCGTTTGACGCGGCGCCTCGGGGATTCGCGGAAGCGCATGGCCCTGTTCAAGCCGGGACAAATCGGGCAGGGGCGCGCTGTGCCCGATATCCACAGGGCCAACCGACTCCTGAATCCTTTAATAAGAATCTCTTTTATTTTGATTAGAGGTCCCGATGCCCGGTTTGCTCCTGAGAACCCTCCAGGGCGAGAACGCCGCCGAACGGCCGATCTGGCTCATGCGCCAGGCCGGGCGCTACCTGCCCGAGTACCGCGCCCTGCGCGCGCAGAAGGGCGGCTTCCTCCAGCTCGTCTACGACAGCGAGGCCGCGGCCGAGATCACGCTCCAGCCGATCCGCCGCTTCGGCTTCGACGGGGCGATCCTGTTCTCGGATATCCTGATCGTGCCTCATGCGATCGGGCAGGACCTGGAGTTCCTCCAGGGCGAGGGACCCCGCCTGTCGCCCCGGCTCCTCGACACCGCGCTGGAGAGCCTCCACGCGGTGCCTGAGCGCCTCACCCCGATCTACGACACCGTGGCGCGGGTGAAGGCCGGTCTCGGCGGCGGACGCACCCTGCTGGGCTTTGCGGGGAGCCCCTGGACCGTCGCGACATACATGGTGGCGGGCGAGGGGAGCCGCGACCAGCATGACACCCGCGCGCTGGCCTATCGCGATCCCGGTGCCTTCCAGGCGATCATCGACGCGGTCGTGGCGGTCACGACCGATTACCTCGCCGGCCAGATCGCGGCCGGCGCCGAGGCCGTGCCGCTGTTCGATTCCTGGGCGGGCAGCTTGGCCCCGGCCGAGTTCGAGCGCTGGGTCGTGGCCCCCAACGCGGCGATCGTCGCGGGCCTCAGGCAGCGCTATCCCCAGGTGCCGGTGATCGGCTTCCCCAAGGGCGCGGGCGAGAAGCTGCCCGCCTATGCTCGCGAGACCCGGGTCGACGCGGTCGGGATCGACGAGACGATCGACCCGCTGTGGGCGGCCAAGGCCCTGCCCGCCGGGCTGCCGGTCCAGGGCAACCTCGATCCCCTGCTGCTGCTCGCCGGCGGGACGGAGCTCGACCGCCAGGCGACCCGTATCCTCGACGCCTTCGCCGACCGGCCCCACGTGTTCAATCTCGGCCACGGGATCGGCCAGTTCACCCCGATCGAGCATGTCGAGCAATTGCTCGGCGTGGTGCGGAGCTGGCGCGGCTAGGGCTGCGCGCCCGTACACCCACCGTCATCCTGAACTTGTTTCAGGATCTATCATGCCCCGGGGTGTGGGGCAGCAGGGAGGGAGAACACTGAGCGGTTCGGTTCTCGCCTCTGACTGCCCCGCGACGGGAGAAATGAATCCTGAAACAAGTTCAGGATGACGATAGCGGGGCGGGGCGGTACAATCTTTCTCCATGCAGCAGGTGTTCGCGATGATCTATCTCTGGCTCAAGGCGGGCCATGTCATTTTCGTGATCTTCTGGATGGCCGGTCTGTTCATGCTGCCGCGGTTCTTCGTCTACCACCAGGAATGCCCGCCAGGATCGCCTGAGGAGGCCGTGTGGGTCGATCGCGAGCGCAAGCTGCTCCGGATCATCCTCTGGCCCTCGCTGGTCGTCGTGTGGCTCCTGGGCCTGGCTCTCGCCATGACCATCGGGGCCTTCGCGCAAGGTTGGTTCCACGCCAAGCTCGCGCTGGTCCTGGCGCTGTCGGCCTACCATGTCTGGATGGCCGGCTATGCCGCCGCCCTGGCCCGGGGGGAACGCAGGCTCGACGGCCGCAGGCTGCGGATGATCAACGAGGTCCCGGGGATCGCCGCCGCGCTGATCGTCGTGCTGGTCATCGTCAAGCCGTTCTGACCGGCATCCGGCCGCAAATCCGTTGACGGCCGGGCGGGCGGGGCCTATTTCCCGCCCGTCTCCGGCATAGGTCGCGCCGAACATCAGCGACCGGGTCCGCTTTCCCCAAGCCCTTCGACTCGCCGGCCATCACCGACCAGCCTTTCGGCTCAATTCTGATCTGGAAATTCCCGATGCACCTGAAAGAACTCAAGAAGAAAACCCCGGCCGACTTGGTCGAAATGGCCGAGGAGCTGGGCGTCGAGGGCGCCTCGACCCTGCGCCGCCAGGACCTCATGTTCGCGATCCTCAAGGAAGTCGCCGAGGACGGCGAGGAGATCATGGGCGTCGGCACGATCGAGGTGCTGTCCGACGGCTTCGGTTTCCTCCGCAGCCCCGAGGCCAACTACCTCGCCGGGCCCGACGACATCTACGTCTCGCCCAACCAGGTCCGCAAATGGGGCCTGCGCACCGGCGATACGGTGGAAGGCGAGATTCGCGCGCCCAAGGACGGCG
>CALLNA010000048.1 GCA_938005655.1 uncultured Novosphingobium sp. | reverse complement strand
CGATCACGTCGATCGCCTTGTCGGGCAGCTTGCGGTCGTTGATGTAGCGCGCCGAAAGCTCCACCGCGGTCTTGATCGCATCGGGGGTGTACTTGACCTTGTGATGCTCCTCGAAGGCGGAGCGCAGGCCGCGCAGGATCTTGATCGTGTCCTCCACGGTGGGTTCGTTCACGTCGATCTTCTGGAACCGGCGCAGCAGCGCGCGGTCCTTCTCGAAGTGGTTGCGGAACTCCTTGTAGGTGGTCGAGCCGATGCAGCGGATCGTCCCGCCGCTGAGAGCGGGCTTCAAGAGGTTGGAGGCGTCCATCGCCCCGCCGCTGGTCGCCCCGGCGCCGATCACCGTATGGATCTCGTCGATGAACAGGACCGCCTCGGGCATCTTCTCCAGTTCGGAGACGACCTGCTTCAGGCGTTCCTCGAAGTCGCCGCGATAGCGCGTGCCAGCGAGCAGCGCGCCCATGTCGAGCGAATAGATCACCGCGTCGGCCAGCACCTCGGGCACGTCGCCCTCGACGATCTTGCGGGCGAGCCCTTCGGCGATGGCGGTCTTGCCGACGCCGGGATCGCCCACGTAGAGCGGGTTGTTCTTGGAGCGGCGGCAGAGGATCTGGATAGTCCGGTCGACCTCCGGCCCGCGGCCGATCAGCGGATCGACCTTGCCCGACAGCGCCTTCTCGTTGAGGTTGACCGTGAACTGGTCGAGCGCGGAATCCTTCTTGGAGCCCTTGGCGTCGGCCTTCTCCTCGGGCGCGGGGGCCTCGCCCTCGGCGCCCTTGGGCGACTTGTCCTCGATCCGGCGGCCGCCCTTGCCGATGCCGTGGCTGATGTAGCTCACCGCGTCGAGCCGGCTCATGTCCTGCTGCTGGAGGAAATAGACCGCGTAGGAGTCGCGCTCGGAGAACAGGGCGACCAGCACGTTGGCGCCGGTCACGGTGTCCTTGCCCGAGGACTGGACGTGGAGGATCGCGCGCTGGATCACCCGCTGGAACCCGGCGGTCGGGGCGGGATCGCCCTTCTCCTGGGTCTTGAGCGACTGGTATTCCTGGTCGAGATAGGTGCGGACCACGTCGCCGAGGTCGCCCAGCTCCACCCCGCAGGCCTTCATCACCTCGGCCGCGTCGGGATCGTCGATCAGGGCGAGGAGCAGGTGCTCCAGCGTCGCATATTCATGGCTGCGCTCCGCGGCGTTCGCCAGGGCGGCGTGCAGCGTCTTCTCAAGGCTCTGTGCGAAACTGGGCATCTGACGGTCTTTCGCTGGTTGAAGTCATCCTCCGCTTTCCGGAGAGTGTGAACGGGTTTGGTTAACGAAACCTATATGGCCATCCTTCCCGGCAATACGAGAGGCCTGCCAATAGGAGACGGGCCGGCGCATCAGGATTTCCTGAACAGCGCGTCGGCGGCGAGGCGATGGGCCGCCGCCTTGTCGCGGTGGGCCCTGATCCGGGCGATCTCGGCCTCGAGCGCGGCGATCCGCGCGTCGAGTTCGTCCAGCGAATAGCTGTCCAGGCTTTCGCTGGAGAGAAGGCTGGCCGCGTCTCCGCGTGGCCTGGGACGATCGTCCGCTTCCATTGCAGTGCAGCATTTCAATACACGGCCTTGCTGTCAACCGGGCTGCAAGTTACTCGTCGCAAACATTACGATTGGCGACAGGGGCCAAGGAAAGGGCAGGCAAGTGGCGGACCAGCTTCCGCAAACCATGACGGCCATCGGCTACGATGCGCCGGGCGGGGCCGAGGTGCTGCGGCCCGAGACCGTGCCGGTGCCCGCGCCGGGGCCGGGCCAGGTGCTGGTCAGGGTCGCCTTCGCGGGCGTCAACCGGCCCGACGTGGTCCAGCGCCAGGGCCTCTATCCGCCGCCGCCGGGCGCTTCCCCGATCCCCGGCCTGGAGATCGCGGGCGACGTCGTGGCGGCGGGCGAGGGCGCGGAGGAGCTGGTCGGCCAGACCGTCTGCGCGCTGGTCTCGGGCGGCGGCTATGCCGAATATTGCCTGGCCGAGGCGGGGCATTGCCTGCCGGTGCCGCCGGGGCTGTCCCTGGCCGAGGCGGCGGCCCTGCCCGAGACGCTGTTCACCGTCTGGCACAACGTGTTCGAGCGCGGCTGGGTGAAGGACGGCGAGACGATCCTGGTCCACGGCGGGACCAGCGGGATCGGGACCATGGCGATCCAGCTCGGCAAGCTGTTCGGCGTGACCGTGATCGTCACCTGCGGCGGCCCGGCGAAATGCGCCCGCGCGCTGGAGCTCGGCGCGGCCCACGCGATCGACTACAAGGCGAGCGACTTCGTCGAGGAGGTCAGGCGGATCACCGGCGGCCGGGGCGTCCACATGGTGCTCGACATGGTCGCCGGCGACTACGTGCCGCGCAACCTCAAGTGCCTCGCCGAGGACGGCCGCCACGTGACCATCGCGGTCCAGGGCGGGGCCAGGGCCGAGCTCAACATGGCGGTGGTCATGGCGCGGCGCTATACCCTGACCGGCTCGACCCTGCGGCCGCGCTCCACCGCGTTCAAGGCCCTCCTCGCCCAGGAGATCGCTGCCAACGCCTGGCCCCTGGTCGAGGAGGGCAAGCTGCGCCCGGTGATGGACCGCACCTTCCCCCTGCGCGAAGCCGCCGCCGCCCACGCCCACATGGAAGCGGGCGAGCACGTAGGGAAGATCGTATTGGAGGTGTGAGATGGACCGCCTGATCCTTCACGAGGACCCGCGCAGCGGCAACTGCTACAAGATCCGCCTGACCGCCGCGCTGCTGGGCCTGCCGCTGGAGCGGCGCTTTTACGACATCATGAAGGGCGAGACGCGGACGCCCCAGTTCATCGAGCAGGTCAACGCCAACGGGCGCATCCCGGTGCTCCAGGTCGGGGACCGCTTCCTGCCCGAGAGCAACGCCGCCTGCTGGTATCTGGCCGAGGGCGGGCCGCTGATCCCGGCCGACCGCTTCGACCGGGCCGATATGCTGCGCTGGATGTTCTTCGAGCAGTACAGCCACGAGCCCAACATCGCGACCCTGCGCCACTGGCTGCGCTACGTCGGCGAGGCGAACCTCAGCGAGGCCCAGCGCGGCCAGATCATGGCCAAGCGCGCGGGCGGCGAGGCGGCGCTGCAACTGATGGACGAGCACCTCGGCGGCCGCGACTGGCTGGTGGGCCATGACGTCACCCTCGCCGACATCGCGCTCTACGCCTATACCCACGTCTGCGAGGCGGGCGGCTTCCGCCTGCGCGACTATCAGGCGGTCTGCCGCTGGCTCGATCGCATCGCTGGGCTGCCCGGCTACGTGCCGATGGATTGAGGCGTGGGCGTCGTCGCGGATGCGGGCCGGTGCCGCACCTGAGCAACAAGGTCTCCGCTTGCCGAAACGGGCGCAGTATCCTACATGCTGACCCAGACGGCCGCTCCGCAAGGGGCGGCCCTTATCATTTTTGCCGGAGATTTCCCGTGACCCAGCCCACCCCGTTGATGCCGCATGCGACGGCCTCGTGGCTCGTCGACAACACCGCGCTCACCTTTGAGCAGATCGCGGAATTCTGCGGGCTGCACATCCTCGAGGTCCAGGCCATGGCCGACGATCTCGCCGCCAGCAAGTACACCGGGCGCGATCCGCTGCGCTCGGGCGAGCTGACCATGGGCGAGATCGAGAAGGGCCAGGCCGATCCCGCCTACAAGCTCAAGATGCACAAGGCGCCGGTCACGGTCAGCCGCACCAAGGGCCCGCGCTACACGCCCGTCTCGAAGCGCCAGGACAAGCCCGACGGCATCGCCTGGATCCTGCGCAACCACCCCGAAGTGTCGGACGCGCAGATCGGCAAGCTGATCGGCACGACCCGCAATACCATCGCCGCGATCCGCGACCGCTCGCACTGGAACATCTCGAACATCACGGCGAAGGACCCGGTGACGCTGGGCCTCTGCTCGCAGCGCGAGCTCGACGCGATCGTCGCCAAGGCGGCGAAGAAGGCCGGCATCGTCGACGAGGGCGCCGACGAGCGCCTGGGCGACGACCGCGAGGCCCTGATCGAGGAGCTGCGCGCCGAGCGCGTCGCCCAGGCCAAGGCCGCCAGCGAGGCCGCGCAGGAGGCCGAGGTCGCCGCCTGGCTCGAAGCCAAGCGCGCCGCCGAGGCCGCGGGCGAGGCCTGAGCCGCCGCCCCCTTCCCCGCCTGGGGAGGAGCCTGCCGCCACGCCCGGCCGATCGCGCTTGCCCTTTCCCCGCGGAGTGGGCAAGCTGGCTGACATGGATGTCAACACAGCCGAGCCCTGGCGCGAGCACTATGCCCACGCCAGTGCCTGGGATCAGCATTTTCCGCCGCTTTCGCTGGTCGAGATGTTCGCCGCCAGCGTCGCCGCCTATCCCGATCGGCCACTGGTCGAGTTTGAGGGCCGCCAGTTCAGCTATGCCGCGCTGTTCGCGGAAAGCCGCCGCTTCGCCGCCGGGCTCCAGGCGCGCGGGGTGACCAAGGGCGAGCGGGTCGGCCTGTTCCTGCCCAACGTCCCGGGCTACGTCTCGGCCTATTACGGGGCGCTGATGGCCGGGGCGACCGTGGTCAACTTCTCCCCGCTCTACACCGCCGAGGAGCTGGAGGCGCAGGTCGTCGATTCGGGCGCGCGGCTGCTGGTCACGCTCGACGTGCCGGCCCTGCTGCCGACCGCGGTGGAGGTGCTGCGCGGCTCCCCGCTGGAGCAGCTCGTGGTGATCCGCCTCGCCGATCTCCTGCCGCCGCTCAAGCGCCTCGCGGTCAAGCTGTTCGGCGGCGGGCAGGTCAGCCCGGTGCCGCGTGATGCCGACATCTGCTCATGGCGCGATTGCCTTGGCGGCGAGCCGGCGCCGGTCGCGGTCGACCCGGAGCGCGACCTCGCCCTGCTGCAATATACCGGCGGCACCACCGGCACGCCCAAGGGCGCGATGCTGACCCACCAGAACCTCGCCGCCAATGCCCGCCAGGTCCGCGCGATCGACCCCGACGCGGGCCAGCGCGACATGGTGCTGGGCGTGCTGCCGCTGTTCCACGTCTTCGCCAATACCTGCGTGCTCAACCGCACCCTGCTCAACGGCGGCTGCATCGCGATGCTGCCGCGCTTCGTCGCCAAGCAGACGCTGGCCAAGGTCGGGCAGGTCAGGCCCACCGCGCTGTTCGCCGTGCCGACCATGCTCCAGGCCCTGCTCGACCATCCCGACTTCGCGCGCACCGACTTCTCCTCGATCCGCGAGGTCATCTCCGGCGGCGCGCCGCTGCCGCAGCCGGTCAAGGAGCGCTTCGAGAGCGCCAGCGGGGTCAAGGTGATCGAGGGCTACGGCCTGACCGAGGGCTCCGGCGTCATCACCACCAATCCGCTCCGGGGCGAGAACCGCGCCGGCACGATCGGCCAGCCCCTGCCGGCCACGCGGCTGCGCCTGCTCGACAAGGAGGACGCGACGCGCGACGCCGCCCCGGGCGAGCCCGGCGAGCTGGCGGTGCTCGGCCCCCAGGTCATGCAGGGCTACTGGAACCGCCCCGACGCCGAGGCCGCGGCCTTCGCCGTGCGCGAGGGGGCGGAGGGAACCGAGCGTTGGCTGCGCACCGGCGACATCGCCCTGTTCGATCCCGACGGCTACGTCCGCATCGTCGACCGCAGCAAGGACATGATCGCGGTCAGCGGGTTCAAGGTCTTCCCCAGCCAGGTCGAGGCCGTGCTGCTCCAGAATCCGGCGGTCAGCGAATGCCTGGTGATCGGCATGGCCGATGCTTACCACGGCGAGGTGCCGCGCGCCTTCGTCACCCTGCGCCATGACGCGCAAGCGAGCGGGGACGAGCTCAAGGACTGGCTCAATGCGCGGATCGGCAAGCACGAGCGGGTCGATGCCGTGGTGATCCGCGATTCGCTGCCTAAGACCGCGATCGGCAAGCTCGACCGGAAGGCGCTCCGGGCCGAGGTCGGCGGGGCCTAGAGCTCGATCCACTTAACACCTGATTCGGCCGCGCTGAACTCAGACTCCAGCCCGCCCGCCGATTCCGGCGGGAATCAGCTCGCCAGGGTCAGCCGCGGCTCGCCGTCGTCGCCCGGCAGGGGCAGCGCGGTCTCGGTCGTCGCGGCATGGACGCGGTGCTGGAAGCGGCCGTCGACCTCGGCGCCCTGCTCGATGGTCAGCGCGTCGTAGTGGACGTCGCCCTCGATCCGGGCGGTCTTGAGGATCACCAGCTCGCGCGCGCTGATCGAGCCGCGGACCGTGCCGGCGAGGCGGGCGCTCTCGGCGCGGATCGCGCCGACGATCTCGCTCGACTGGCCCTGGACCAGCGCGGCGCAAGCGATGTCGCCCTCGACCCGGCCGTCGATGTGCAGGTCGGCGCTGGCCGCGACGTCGCCCTTGATCGTGACGTCGGCGCCGAAGACGGAAAAGGTTCCTCCACTCATCGCACTACCTCCCGAACGGGTGATGGGCGGCTGGTCACTTGCCGCGGGCTTCTTCGAGAACATGTGGAGCTGCCTCCAGGAAGGGGCGCGGATTGACCGGGCGGTCGTTGATCCGCACCTCGAAATGCAAATGGGGCCCGGTCGAGCGGCCGGTGCTGCCGATCGCGCCGATCACCGCGCCCGCCTCGACTTCCTGGCCGACGCGGGCGCGGAAGGCCGACATGTGAGCATAGCGCGTCAGCAGGCCGTTGCCATGGCTGATCTCGACGCAGTTGCCGTAGCCCTGGCGGACCCCGGCGAACGTCACCGTGCCCTTGGCCGCGGCGTAGATCGGCGCGCCGACCGGGCCCTTGAAGTCGAGGCCGGCATGGAACGCGCCCTCGCCGTTGAACGGATCGGCGCGATAGCCGAAGCCCGAGGAGATGAACTTGAGGCTGGCGGGCAGGACCTGCGGGATGCCCTGGAGCCCGCGCTCGAGCGCTTCCATCCGGGCGAGGCTCAGGCCGAGGCGCTGGAAGCGCGGGTCGAGCGAGCCGTCGGCCGAGGTCGCCAGCCGGGTCAGCGGGCCGCCCTGGGCGCTGCGGTCGTCGAGCCGGGCGAGGGCCAGGTTCGGATCGAGGCCGAGCTTGCGCATCGCCTCCGAGGCCAGGGCCGAGCGGCGGAGCTGGCGCGCCTCGACCCGGGCGAGGCCGGCGGCCTCGGGGATCAGGGCGCTGATCTTATGGACTGTCGCGGCCGCCTCGTCGTGCGAATCGGAGACGGTCTCGCCCGTCTGCTTGTCGGTCGGCAGGTCGCCGAGATGGGCTTCGACCAGCTCGTCGATCACGTCCTGGCGCTTCTTGATGTCGGCGGCCACGCCGTCGAGGTCCTTGCGATAGGCCGCGACGCGGTTCTCCGAGGAGGCGACCTTGGCCTCGCGGTTGAGCAGGGACAGGTGGTCGCGCGTCGCGATGAACTGCGACACGAGCATGACGGCCATGGTCAGCAGCCAGGCAACCGCCAGGGCGGCGGCCACCCCGGCGCCGATCATCTGGACGCGGGACGAAATCGTGATGAACCGGACCTGGCCCTGCGATCGCATGAAGAATTCGCGATCCGGAAACCAGGCCCGCAGGCGATCCCCAAGCCCGCCGACGGACAGTCTCTGCAACTCGACCCCTTTAGGTTCGGATTTTGGCTGGGCGGGCGGCTAGCAGGTGTTCTGCGCCATAGCGAATCGGTTAAGGAATTGTCCGGATGATTCCCGGCGAGACGAACGAGTCCTGCGATGAATCGTTGGGCCGGACGGGAACGATCGGCGGGTAACGCTTTCGCAAGTCTTTGGCCTCGATTCGTTCCGGCGGCGAACAGGCTGACAGCGGCGCGCCGGGATGCTAGGGGAGCGACCATGTCCGTCCAAGCCCTCGCCGCCGAAACCGAATCCGTCGACCAGCTCGTCGAGCGCCTGGCCCGTGCCGGGCGCGCCGCCCAGCGCGAGCTGGCGCGGCTCGACAGCCCGGCCAAGGCCACGGCCCTGCGCGCCGCCGCCCAGGCGCTGCGCGAGGCGGAAGGCGAGATTCTCGCCGCCAACGCGCGCGACCTCGCCGCGGGCGAGGCCAACGGCCTGACCAAGGCGATGCTCGACCGGCTGAAGCTCGATCCCCAGCGCCTCGCGGGAATCGCCGACGCGGTCGACCAGGTCGCGGGCCTGCCCGATCCGGTCGGCGAGACGATCGACCGCGCCGAGCGGCCCAACGGCCTGCAACTGAGCCGGGTGCGGGTGCCGATCGGCCTGATCGGGATCATCTACGAGAGCCGCCCCAACGTGACCGCCGACGCGGCCGCGTTGTGCTTCCGCTCGGGCAACGCCGTGCTGCTGCGCGGCGGCAGCGAGGCGGTGAACTCGAACCGCGCGATCCTCGCCGCGCTCCAGGCCGGCCTCGCCACGGCCGGCGCGCCCGCCGACGCGGTCCAGCTCGTGCCCACGCAGGACCGCGCCGCGGTCGGGGCCATGCTCACCGCGGCGGGCTTGATCGACATGATCGTGCCGCGCGGGGGCAAGAGCCTCGTCGCCCGGGTCCAGGCCGATGCGCGGGTGCCTGTGCTCGCCCACCTCGACGGGATCTGTCACACCTACATCCATTCCGCCGCCGATCCGGCCATGGCGAAGACCATCGCGCTCAACGCCAAGCTGCGCCGCACCGGGATCTGCGGGGCGATGGAGACCCTGCTGCTCGATGCGCAGTTCCCCGCCAGCCAGGAGGTGGTCGGCGCGCTGCTCGACGCCGGCTGCGAGCTGCGCGGCGACGCCCGCGCCCGCGCGCTCGACCCGCGCATCCTCCCCGCGAGCGCCAACGACTGGGACACCGAGTACCTCGACGCGATCCTCTCGGTCGCGGTGGTCGACGGGCTCGACGCGGCGCTGGCGCATATTGCGCAGCACAGCTCGGCCCATACCGACGCGATCGTCACGGCGGACCCGGCGGCGGCGGAGCGCTTCCTCAACGAGGTCGACAGCGCGATCGTCATGGTCAACGCCTCGACCCAGTTCGCCGACGGCGGCGAGTTCGGCCTGGGCGCCGAGATCGGCATCGCCACGGGGCGCCTCCATGCCCGCGGCCCGGTCGCGCTCGAAGGGCTGACCACCTACAAGTGGCAGGTTCGCGGCACGGGCCAGGTCCGGCCATAGGCACCGCGGTTTCCCGAATTCCCCGCATCGGCCGCCGCGCCGGCCTGCGCATCGGCCTGCTGGGCGGCAGCTTCAATCCGGCGCATGGCGGGCATCGCCGGATCAGCCTGTTCGCGCGCGCGGCGCTCGGGCTCGACGCGGTCTGGTGGCTGGTCTCGCCGGGCAATCCGCTCAAGCCCGCCCGGGGCATGGCCCCGCTCGGCGCGCGGGTCGCCTCGGCGGGGCGGCAGGCGCGCCGCGCGCCGATCCGCGTCACCGCGCTGGAGCGCGAGCTCGGCACCCGCTTCACCGTCGACACCCTGCGCGCGCTCAGGCGGCGCTGGCCGAAGCTGCGGTTCGTCTGGCTGATGGGCGCGGACAATCTCGGCCAGTTCCACCGCTGGCGCGACTGGCGGGGCATCGCCCGCGCCATGCCGATTGCGGTCATCGCCCGGCCGGGCTATGATGCGGCTGCCGTTGCGAGCCCTGCAATGGCCTGGCTGCGCCGCTACCGGCGGTCCGCCGCCAGCTTCCGCAATCGGGCAGAATGGAGCGCCCCCGCCCTGGTGCTTTTGCGTTTCGATCCCGATCCGCGGTCGGCGACCGCGCTACGCAAGGCCGATCCGCACTGGTCAGACAGACCGATCCCGGCGCACCTGCGCGACGCCGTCACCCATCGTTCCATTCCGGCAGGCAGGCGCCCGCGCGCGCCGGCCGTCCCGCCCGCTGCCCCACAGGAGCCAACTCGACCTACATGACCCAGGCGCAAACCAAGCCGGCCACGGCCGGCGACGCCCCGCTCGGCGATTCCGGAACCGCCGCCCCGCTGCCCTTCGCGGAGCCCGGCTCGCTCCACGCCCTCGTCCTCCAGTCGCTGGACGACGACCAGGCGCAGGAGATCGTCTCCATCCCGCTCGAAGGCAAGACCGCGATCGCCGACCACATGGTGATCGCCTCGGGCCGATCGAGCCGCCAGGTCACGGCCATGGCCGAGAAGCTGGCCGAGCGCGTCAAGGCCGCCGGCTTCGGCTCGTCGCGGATCGAGGGCCTGCCTGCGGCCGACTGGGTGCTGATCGACTGCGGCGACGTGATCGTCCACCTGTTCCGGCCCGAGGTGCGCAGCTTCTACAACCTCGAACGCATGTGGGCCTTCGGGGACGGCGCGGCGGCGTAGTGTTCCAGCCTGACGGCCGGGGGAGAGGGCCGGTGCCGCGCGAGGTCATGCGCCGGCATGACCGGACCACGCACTGATGCGTCTTCACGTCATCGCTCGCGGCAAGCTCGGCCGCTCGCCCGAGGCGGAACTGGTCGACCGCTATGCGAAGCGGATCGCCTGGCCGCTCAAGCTCACCGAGCTGCCCGACGTCGGCGGCACCGTCCCGGCATCGCCCACCCCTAATCGCGAGGTCCTGCTCGACGAGCGCGGGCGGCAGCTCTCGTCCGAGGAGTTCGCCGCCCTGCTCGGCCGCTGGCGCGACGAGGGGGTGCGCGAGGCGCGCTTCCTGATCGGCGCGGCGGACGGGCACGGCGCGGCGGCGCGGGACAAGGCCGACCTGCTGCTCGCCTTCGGGGCGATGACCTGGCCGCATCTCCTCGCCCGCGCGCTCCTGATGGAGCAATTGTGGCGGGCGACGAGCATTCTTGCTGGCCATCCCTACCATCGTTCGGGTTAAAGCACGGCCATGACGTCATGGCGCCTGCCCCTCCTGCTGCTCGCGCTCGCCGCTACCGGCATCGCCGCCGCGCAGCAGCGCTATGCCTATGACGACGTCGCCCAGACCCGCCGGGCGCTGGCCGAGGCCCAGGCCCAGGCCCAGGCCGCCAAGGTCCGCGGCGAGCGGCTGGAGGCCGAGGCCGCCCGCGTGGTCGAGGCCGCCGACCGCACCGCGCAGGAGAGCGCCGCGCTCGCTGCGCGCATCCAGCAGGCCGAGGCCGAGATCGCCGGGCACCAGGCGCAGATCGGCCTGATCGGCCACCAGCGCGAGGAGCTGCGCGCGGAGCTGGCGCGCAAGCAGCGCCCGCTGATCGAGCTGACCGCCGCGCTCCAGCGTCTCTCGCGCCGCCCGGTGGTCTTCGCCCTGCTGCGCCCCGGCTCGGTACGCGACGCGATGCACCTGCGGGCCATGCTCGCGACCATGATCCCCGAGGTCGAGCGCCGCACGGCCTCGCTGCGCGGCGAGCTGGCCCGGTTCCGCCTGCTCCAGCAGCAGGCCGAGGCCGCCGCCGGCCGCCTGCGCGCGAGCAAGGCCGATCTCGCCGCGCGACGCCTGCGGCTCGCCGGCCTGGAGACCCGCCAGCGCCTCGCCGCGCGCCATGCCGAGGGCGTCGCCGACCGCGAGAGCGAGAACGCCCTGGCCCTGGCCGAGCAGGCCCGCGACCTCACCGGCCTGGTCGACGAGCTGGGCAAGGCCGCCGCCCTGCGCGACACCCTGGCCCAATTGCCCGGCCCGGTCCTGCGCCCGCCGCAGCCCGAGCGCGCCCAGCCCGAGCAGGCCGAGGCCGCCGCGCCGCCGCCGATGATCGGGCTCGCGCGCTATACCCTGCCGGTCGACGGGCGGCTGGTGACGGGCTTCGGCGTCGGGGGCTCGCGCGGGGTCTCGATCGCCGCGCGGGCCGGCGCCCAGGTCGTCGCGCCGGGCGGGGGGCGGGTGGTCTTCGCCGGGCCCTATCGCGGCTACGGCAAGATCGTGATCATCGAGCACGCCGGGGGGTGGACCTCGCTCGTAACCAACCTGTTCCAGCTCGACACCCGCGTCGGCGAGGTGGTGATCGCCGGGGCGCCGCTCGGCGTCGCCGGGCCCGGCCAGCCCGTCCTGACCCTGGAGCTGCGTCATGACGGCACTCCGGTCAATCCGCTGGAGCAGCTTCGCAACCTGTAGCCGGCACCTGTAGCGGCCAACTGTAGCCGTTTGTCGCAAGCGGCCGCCGACATCTGGCGTTAAGCCCTGGCTGCCTATAGAACGCCACCAGAACTGAAAGGCCCTCAATGCGCTCCAGACTTGCCCCCATCGTCCGCGCCTCGCTGCTGGTCGGCGCCGTGGCCCTGCTGCCGGTGACGACGGCGGGGCTCGCCGCGGTCGACAGCCGGGCGACGCCGCAGATCGGGCGGCTGCTGACGGTCTGGCAACTCATCAAGGCCAACTACGTCGAGCCGGTCGACGACGAGAAGATCGAGAAGGGCGCGATCGAGGGGATGCTCTCCGCGCTCGACCCGCATTCGTCCTATCTCGAAGGGGCCAGCCTCCAGCGGCTCGATACGATGATCGACGGGTCCTATTCGGGCCTTGGCCTCTCGGTCGCGCTGGACGACGGCGCGGTCAAGGTGGTCTCGCCGATGCGCGGCAGCCCGGCCGAGAAGGTCGGGGTCAAGGCCGGCGACTACATCACCCACCTCGACGGCAAGCTGATCTACGGCAGCGACCTCGACGACGCGGTCGCCCAGATGCGCGGCGAGGCGGGGACCTCGATCCGCCTGACGATCTTCCGCCCCGGCCGCGACGAGCCCTTCGACGTCACCGTCACCCGCGGGGTGATCGATCTCGAGCCCGTGACCTGGAAGCTCGACGGCACGCTCGGCGTCATCACCGTCAACGAGTTCTCGCGCGATGTCGGCAACGACGTCAACCGCGCGATCCAGGCGATGAAGCGCGACAGCGGGGGCAAGCTCTCCGGCCTGGTGCTCGACCTGCGCTCGAATCCGGGCGGCTCGCTCGACGAGGCGGTGGCCCTGTCCGACCTGTTCCTCGACCACGGCGACATCGTCTCGCAGCGCGGCCGGATCGTCAGCGAGAACGCCTATTACCGCGCCGAGACCGTGTTCCGCGGCGACGCCGCCAAGGGCCTGCCGGTGGTCGTCCTGATCGACGCGGGCTCGGCCTCGGCCTCGGAGATCGTCGCGGGCGCGTTGCAGGACCAGCACCGCGCCCTGGTCATGGGCGAGCGCAGCTTCGGCAAGGGCTCGGTCCAGTCGATGATCCGGCTCGACCGCACCCATGCCGTCAAGCTGACCACGGCGCGCTACTACACGCCGAGCGGGCGCTCGGTGCAGGAGGGCGGGATCGAGCCCGACATCCGCGTGCCGCAGATCTCCGACCCCGACGCCCGCAAGCGCGCCGAGATGTCCTACCGCGAGAGCGACCTGCGCCGCCACCTGGTCAACGAGGCCGGGCTCGACGACAAGAAGCTGGAGACCGACAAGCAGGACGATCCGCGCTTCAAGATGACCGCCGAGCAGTTGAAGGCGAAGAACATCACCGACTTCCAGCTCTACTACGCGCTGGAGACGCTGCGCCGCACCTCGACGGCGCCGCTCGCCACCGCGCCGCGCGCCGCCGCGCCGCGGGGCAAGTAGCGGCGATGGCAGACGGTCTGCGTTCCGCCCGCCTGCTCGCGCTCGCCGCGCCGGCCCTGCTGCTGGCCGGGGCCTATGTCTCGCAGTACGGCTTCGGCCTCTACCCGTGCGAGATGTGCTGGTGGCAGCGCTATGCCCATTTCGCCGCGCTGCCCTTCGCCCTGCTCGCCTTCGCCCTGCCGGGGCGGCGCTGGCCGATCGCGCTGGCGGCGCTGGCGGTGCTCGTCTCGGGGCTGATCGGGCTCTACCACGCCGGGGTCGAGTACCGCTGGTGGGAAGGCTTCACGAGCTGCACTTCGGAAGTCTCGTTCAAGGCGGGTCAGAACCCGCTCGACGCGATCATGGGCGCGCCGACGATCCGCTGCGACGAGGTGCAGTGGAGCATATTCGGCGTCTCGCTCGCCGGGTTCAACTTCCTCTTCTCGACCGCCGCGGCGCTGATCGTCTTCGCCCTCCTCCGCAGGCGCCCGGCATGAGCGCGGCGCGCCCTGTCCCTTCGGCCGACCGGATGCTCCGCGTCGACCAGGCCGGCGAGTACGGCGCGACGCGGATCTACGCGGGCCAGCTCGCGGTCATGGGCAACCGCGCCCCGCTCTCCGCCGACGTCGCCGCCATGGCCGCGCAGGAGGCCGACCACCGCGCCCGCTTCGACGCACTGATGGCCGCGCGCGGCGTGCGCCCGACCGCCTTGCAGCCGGTGTGGAACGTCGCCGGCTTCGCCCTCGGCGCGGCGACCGCGCTGATCGGCCCGGAAGCGGCCATGGCCTGCACCGCCGCGATCGAGGAGGAGATCGACCGCCACTACACCCGCCAGCTCGAGGACCTCGACGGCGCCGACCCGGAACTTGGCGCGATGATCGAAACCTTCCGCGCCGACGAGCGCGAGCACCGCGACACCGCGCTCGCTGCCGGGGCCGAGCGCGCCCCGGCCTATCCGCTGCTCTCCGGCGCGATCCGCCTCGGCTGCCGCCTGGCGATCCGGCTCTCGGAGCGGATCTAGAAGCTCGCCCCGTCCACCTTCCGGATCGTCAGGCCGTCGAGGTCGATCGCCGGCACGCAGCGCAGGTTGATGGCCGCCATCTCCGTCCCGTCCGGCCCCTTGCCGCGCCCGAACGGCTGGCAGCCGCAGGTCGCGCAGAACCGATGCGCGATGGCGTGCTTGTTGAAGTAATAGTCGGTCAGCCGCTCCTCGCCCTGTACGATCGTCAAGGCAGCGGCCGGGACGAACGAGAGCAGGAAGCCCTTGCGCCGGCAGTGCGAGCAGTTGCAGCTCATCGCTTCGCCCGGCGGGTCCTGGTCGACGCGGAATGCGACCGCTCCGCCATGACAGCTTCCTTCGAAGGCCATCGTCATCTCCTCTTGCCTGGCCGGCGTGGCTCGGTTCCATCCTATAGAGGCCGCTTGCGCGGGATCAAATCGGCGCGCGGCACGCTTCAGCTATCATTCACCGATCGCCCGCCCTATATCGGGCGCATAACCGCCCAAGGAGAGCCCGACGTGCCGCGTTACCGCATCGCCACTGCCCTGATTCCTTCGGCGCTTTCCCTGGCGCTTCCCCTGGCGGCGACGGCTTTCGCGCCTGCCGCTTCGGCCCAGGACGCCGGCGAGAAGGTCAACCAACTCATCATCTACGGCGACGATCCCTGCCCGGCCTCGACCGACGGCGAGATCACCGTCTGCGCCCGCAAGGCGGAGAGCGAGCGCTACCGCATCCCCGAGCCCCTGCGCGAGACCGGCAATCTCCAGAAGAACGAGGCCTGGAACAACAAGGTCCTCGCCTACGAGACGGTCGGCTCGACTGGCACGCAGAGCTGCTCGCCGGTCGGCGCCGGCGGCTGGACCGGCTGCGCCAACAAGCTGATCGGCAACGCCTATGCCGAAAAGCGCGAGTCCAGCGACGTCCGCTTCAGCGAGTTGATCCAGGCCGAGCGCGAGAAGCGCCTCTCGACCATCGACCAGGACGCCGCCGAGACCCAGAGCCGCGTCGAGCAGGCCGAGAAGGACTACGACGCCCGCCAGCGCGCCCAGCAATCCAGCGAGGACGCCCAGCCCGCGCCGCCTCCGGCCAGGCTGCCGACCGATCGCCCGCCGGGCTCGTAAGCCCCTACCTTCCGCGGTCCCTTTTCCCGTCCGCCGCGGCCTCCCGAGGGAGGCGGCGAGCGGGCGCCTGCGCGCTCGGCTCGTCGCCGCTAAGGCATGGATGCGCCGAAATTTTTTCGCTTCCGCGCGCCGCTGCGATCCAACGTCTCATCGTAAACACCGCACCCTTCGGCGGCCGAGCCTGCGGAAAGTGCTTGGGCAATTGCCCGCATTTTGCCGCAATTTATATACTTTCCCGCTACTTAAGCTCGGTTAAGTGCTTGCCTACAGCGCGGTAAATAAGCCTGAACGCCACATGAATCCGGCACTCAACCTACCGTGAAAGATGCTCTTTTCCGCTTGACGGTGTGCCTGGGCTGCGGCACTCCGTTGGTCCGGGCAGAAGTATGTCGCAGGGATGGCAACATGAGGGTCATGGGGCTTTCGGCGGGGCAATACTTCCTCTCAGGAATAATGGGTCGACCACTTCGGAATAATAAAAACAGTCTGGTTCGCTTAACCTGACTCCGTCCGTATTGGCGGGGGATCCTCAAGGGGAATGATGATGAAGACTACCAATAAGATTGTGCTGGCTGGCTCGACCGCGATCGGTCTGGCGATAGCCGCCACGCCGGCTTTCGCCGATCCGAATATCGGCGGCGTTGAAATCAACACGGCTGGTTCGGCCGATAGCGGCAACGGCGGCGGTGTCCTCGAAGCTGACGGCGGCCTGAATGTGTCCGCGGGCGGTGCGACGATCACCGGCGGCGCGACCGTCAACGGCGGCGCCAACATCAACGGCGGCGCGACTGTCGCTGGCGGCATCAACAACAGCAACGGCGGCATCACCAATGCCGGCGCGATCTCGGGCGCGACGACCGTCAGCGCTTCGGGCAACGTCAGCGGCGGCACTGTCACGTCGAACGGCGTCCTGACGGTTACGGCTGGCGGTGCGAACATCACCGGCGGCGTCAACAACAACAACGGCGGCATCACCAATGCCGGCGCGATCTCGGGCGCGACGACCGTCAGCGCTTCGGGCAACGTCTCTGGCGGCAGCCTCACCGCCACGGCCGGCGGCGCGAGCATCACCGGCGGCACCGTTACCGACACGCTGACTTCGGGCGGCTCGATTCTGAACGGCACCACCACCGTCACCGGCACGACCAACCTGCAGGGCGCGGTCAACAACACCGGCGGCATCTCGGGCACCGGCTCGATCGCCACCAGCGGCGGCCTGACGGTCTCGGCTGGCGGTGCGAGCGTCACCGGCGGCCTCAACAACAACAATGGCGGCATCACCAATGCCGGCACGATCACCGGCGCGACCGGCATCACCAACACCGGTAACATCCAGACCGACACGCTGAACACCACCGGTCTGGCGACGCTGAATTCGGCCTCTGTCACTAACGACCTCGGCGTGGGCGGCAACGCGACCGTCGGCGGCACCCTGGGCGTCACGGGCCTGACCAGCACGACCGACATCCAGAACTCGGGCAACATCACGACCAACACGCTGAACGTGACCAGCACGACGACCCTCAACGGCATCGTCAACACCGGCACGCTCGATCAGCAGGGCGCGATCTCGAACTCGACCGGCAACGTCAACATCCAGGACAGCGTCGACGTTTCGGGTGCTCTGACCGTCACCGGCAACATCCAGGGCGCGTCGATCAGCGCCGCTTCGGGTAACATCAGCGGCAACCTGAGCGCTGGTTCGGTCACTGCTGGCTCGGCGAACCTGACCCAGGCGACCGTCGGGGCCGGTGGTCTCACCGTCAACGGCGCGACCCAGCTCAACAGCGGCCTGACCGTCACGGCCGGCGGTGCGAACATCACCGGTGGCATCACCAACGTCGGTGGTCTCAACAACAGCGGTGGCATCAACAACAACGGCAGCGGCATCACCAATGCCGGTGCGGTTTCGGGCGTCACCACCCTCACTGCCTCGGGCAACATCACCTCGGGCGGTCAGGTTCGCGGTGATACGGTCGTTGCCGACAACGGTCTGACGGTCTCGGCCGGCGGCGCGAGCATCACCGGCGGTCTCAACAACAACGGTGGCGGC
The DNA here is from genome assembly GCA_938005655.1 of uncultured Novosphingobium sp. Taxonomy (GTDB): domain Bacteria; phylum Pseudomonadota; class Alphaproteobacteria; order Sphingomonadales; family Sphingomonadaceae; genus Novosphingobium. The sequence goes on along the minus strand of CALLNA010000048.1, from coordinate 14,875 downwards.
ATCACCAATGCCGGAACGATCACCGGTGCGACCGGCATCACCAACACCGGCGGTATCACCAACAGCGGTGGCCTCAACAACAGCGGCGGCATCAACAACAACAACAGCGGCATCACCAATGCCGGTGCGGTTTCCGGTGTCACCACCCTGACGACGAGCGGCAATGCTACGATCGGCGGCAACCTCGCGGTTACCGGTCAGGTCACGGGCGGCAACGCTGCTGGCGCCACCAACCAGATCGGTGGTTCCGCTGCCACGTCGTCGACCATCGCGGCCGGCACGAGCTACGTCCAGGTCAACCAGGACAACGTGCAGATCCACGGCGGTACCAACTCGACCAACCTTTCGGTCAGCGATGCCGGTCTGCGGATCACCAACACCAACACCGGTGCTTCGGCCACGACCAACGGAACGGGTGCGAACCTGTTCATCGCGGCCGACGGTTCGATCAGCAGCAGCAACACTGCTGTTGCCGGTGGTGCGGTCAACATCAACGACGGCTTGGTCGTCGGCGCCACCAGCGGCGCTGCCCTGACCGGCACCGGGATCAGCACCGGCACCATCCGTATCAATACGGGCACTGGTACCAGCGCGAACAAGATCACCGGTCTTGCCAACGGCGATCTGACCGCGACATCGACCGACGCCGTGACTGGTCAGCAGCTCTATGCGACCAACCAGTCGATCCTGGGCTTCCAGACCCAGCTCAACGCGCTGGATACCCGCGAAGCTGCCCACTACAGCCAGCTGATGCGTCGTGCCGACAAGGCCTATCAGGGCGTCGCCATGGGCTTCGCCATGAACGCCGCGCCGCTTAACCTCGCCAATGGCGAAGGCGGCATCTCGGCGGGCGTCGGCTACTTCCAGGGTGAATGGGGCGGTGCCGTCAAGGCGCAGTACGTCACCGACAGCGGCGTCGGCCTCGGCCTCAACGTCGGCTTCTCGTCCGACGCGGTCGGCGGCGGCGTCGGCGCCTCGATCAAGTTCTAAGTCTCGACTTAGCAACTTGCCGAAAAAGGGAACGGGCCGTGGCTTCACGGCCCGTTTTCTTTTTGGGATTCCGGCTGGAACTCCTCCCCTGACAAGAAGGCAGGCGTAGCTGTTGAGGAAGAGACGCTTTCTCGGGTGGGGTGTGGCCCTCATCATGCGCCTGAGCGGATGCTATAAACAGCCAGCCGAAGGACGCGGTTTCCTTCCCTCCGGGGGAGGTGCTTGACTACCATTCGCATCCGTGTGTCGGCAGGCGACCAATTTTTATTGCTCGCGCCTCTCTTTCCGCAGAGCCATCGCCGTGCGCGCCCGGACATTCGGGGCACGGCAAGCCCAAGTTAAGGAACCCCTCCGCAGACTCTCCCATGGCCATTACAGCGCGTTGGTGGCTTGCGAAGCCGGGTTCGAACCTGCATTGCTATGGGGTCCGCGGACGGCCGGGTGAACCGCTCTCGGAATCGACCAGCAGCCGTATCAATCGAACAACATCTGGATGGGACATATGAAGGCAATCGCATCCGCCGGACTCAAGCTGGCAGCGCTCGTCGCTGTCCTGGCGCCGGCCGTCGCCCACGCGGGCTACGTCAACGACCGCCGCGGCTACCTCTCGCTCACGCCCGAAGCGCGCTCGGGCTACGTCCAGGGATTGGCTGACAGCCTCAACTACATCTTCACCGATGATGCCTTGCCCAATGCCCTGGCAAAGAAGGGTCGGCAGCGATGCCTGGCCGATCAGCGCACCACGGCAGCGATCCTCGCCGATCGGATCACGACCGCCTACAAGGACGAACGCTTCTCGGGTGTCGCGCCGACCGCGATGTACCTCGTCAAGATGCAGGAGACCTGCAAGACGTACATCAACGAACAACGGTCGCAGTTCGGCCTGCCGCCGATCCCCTGAGACGATCCGCCGGAAGCCATACCTTCCCCCCGGCGTGTCCAAGCAGCCGGAGAAACCAAGGAGTACCGTCCATGCGTAACGCCCGTTTGATTGGGCTCGCTGCCGCTACCGCTCTCGTCCTGCCCGCGGCCGCGCTCGCCCAAGGAACTTCGCGCCCCGCACCGGCTCGCCCCGTCCCCGCGCCGGCCCGCCCTGCGCAGCCGGCCCAGCCCACGCCGCAACAGCAGCAGTCGCAGATTCCGCAGGCGGCCGGCCTGATCGTCCTGATCAAGTCCTCGCTGATCGCGCTCAACCAGGCGAACCAGACCGGCAACTACCAGGTGCTCTACGCGCTCGGCTCGGATACGCTGCGCGCCCAGACCAATCCGCAGAACCTGGCCCAGTCCTTCGCCCCTTTCCGCGAGCGGCGGATCGATCTGAACCCGGTCCTCTTTCTCAACCCGCAGTTGACCCGTAATCCGGCGATCGAAGGAGGCCGGCTGCACCTCGTCGGCTCGTTCCCGACCACGCCCTTGCAGATCAACTTCGACTTCTGGTTCGAGCCGTCGCAGGGCCAGTGGAAGTACGTCCAGCTCAACACCAACCTCTCGCCGGCCGCCCAGCAGCAGCCGGCTCAGCAGCCCCAGCAGCAGCGCCGCTGACGAAGGGTCCCGGCCTCGATTTATCGCCCTCAGCCCGCGGCGAGGGCGATGTCGGGCGCGTCCTCGCGCTTCATGCCGATGACGTTGTAGCCGGCGTCGACGTGGTGGATCTCGCCGGTCACGCCCGCCGCCAGGTCCGACAGCAGGTAGAGCCCCGCGCCGCCGACGTCCTCGATCGTCACGTTGCGGCCGAGCGGCGCGTTGAGCTCGTTCCACTTGAGGATCAGGTTGAAGTCGCCGATGCCCGAGGCGGCCAGGGTGCGGATCGGGCCGGCCGAGATCGCGTTGACGCGGATGTTGTCGCGGCCGAGGTCCGCGGCGAGGTAGCGCACGCTGGTCTCCAGCGCGGACTTGGCGACGCCCATCACGTTGTAGTGCGGGACGACCTTCTCCGCGCCGTAATAGGTCAGCGTCAGGATCGAGCCGCCCTGCGGCATCAGCCCGATCGCGCGCTGGGCCACGGCGGTCAGGCTGTAGACGCTGATGTTCATCGTCGAGAGGAAGTTGTCGAGGCTGGTGTCGCTGTAGCGGCCGCGCAGCTCGTTCTTGTCCGAGGCGCCGGCCAACGGGCCGCGAGCGTGGCGAAGGCCTCGTCCAGCGCGGCCATATCGCCGACGTCGCAGGGGAATACGAAATCGCTCTCCAGCTCGGCCGCGAGCGGGCGCACCCGCTTCTCGATCGCCGCGTTGGGATAGCTGAAGGCCAGCTCCGCGCCCTGCTCGCGCAATTTCTTCGCGATCCCCCAGGCAAGCGACTTGTCGTTCGCCAGCCCCATGATCAGACCGCGCTTGCCCTGCATCAATCCGCTCATTCCGCCATGTCCCCGTTGGTCTTCTGCATGCTTGTCGTTCTTTTCGCTTCCTGGGCCTGCCGTGCGCGATTGTCCGCCTGGCCCAGCATGTCCTGTTCCTCGGGCGTCTCGGCCAGCGCCGCGTTCAGTTCAGCCCCGACGACCATCCCTAGCCCCACGAGCCAGAAAAAGAAAAGCGCGATCATCACCCCAGCGAGGCTGCCGTAGGTCAGGTCGTAGGTGAAGAACACGCGCAAGGCGTCGGGCAGCAGCATGGATACGGCGACCCACCAGACCGTCACCAGCAGGGCGCCGGGCCACTTGGGGTAGAGCGGCCCGCGATAGGCCCCCGGCGTCAGCGAGATGAACAGCACGAACAGCGAGAGATAGAGCATCGCCGCCGGCACCACGCGCGAGATCGCGAGCTGGAAGGCCAGGGCGTCGAAGCGCGGGAACCAGGCGAAGATCACCTCCTCCGCCGCGGTGATCGCGACCTGGGCGAACAGCGAGAGCAGGAGGAGGACGACCGCGGCGACGATCAGGCCCGTCGACAGCAGGCGATAGCGCCAGAAGGCCAGGGTCGCCGGGGTGCCGTAGGCGCGGTGGAGGATGTCGCGGATCGTCTCGATCAGGCTGGAGACGGTCCATACGCCGACCACGCCGCCAATCCACAGCAGCCAGCCGGTGCGCGCGGTCATCACGCTGCGGGCGACGGGCTCGATCACCTTGGCGACCACCGGGGGCAGGGCGGTGAGGAAGGCCTCGAGCGAGGCTTCCTGCTGGCCGGCCTCGCCGAACAGGGTGAAGACCGCGGCGACCGTGATGAAGAACGGGAACAGCGCCAGGATCGACATGTAGGCGAGGTTGCCGGCGTGGATGAAGCCGTCGTGATAGGCGCCGGCCCAGACCCGCTTGAGCACGACGAGGAACCGCGAGCCGGGCGCGACGTGCCGCTCCACCGCCTGCTCCAGGCCTGCGCGCCAGCGGAGCGCCCGCTTGCGCCGTGCCTCGGGGGAGTGATCGCCGAGCCCCTCGCGCGGGGCGGGGGCCTCGTAGTCCGGGCGTTCGCGCTCCTCCACCCGGCGCGCCGGTCAGACGCCGAGCTTGCCGCGCAGGTCGCGCGTGTCGCGCCAGCCTTCCAGGCGCTTGGCGAGGTCCGCGTCGCCGGGCGGCAGGTCGATCTCCAGCGTGACGAGCTGGTCGCCGCGGCTGCCGTCCTTGCGGCTCATGCCCTTGCCCTTGAGGCGCAGGGTCTTGCCCGAGCCGCTGCCGGGCGCGACCGTCAGCATGACCGCGCCCTCGACCGTCGGGACCTTGACCTTGGCGCCGCCCACCGCCTCGTCGAGGCTGATCGGCAGGTCGAGCCGCAGGTTGTCGCCGTCGCGCTTGAAGAAGGGATGCGGCTCGACCGAGATCGTCACCAGCGCGTCGCCCGCGCCGCCGGGGCCGGGCTCGCCCTTGCCGGCGAGGCGCATCTGGGTGCCGTCCTCGACGCCCGCGGGCAGCTTGAGGTCGATCGTCTTGCCGTCGGCCAGGGTGATCCGCTGGCTGGCGCGCGTCGCCGCGTCGGCCAGGGAGACCTTGAGGCGGTACTGGACATTGGCCCCGCGTGGGGCCGGGCGGGCGCGTCCGCCTCCACCGAAGCCGCCGAACCCGCCACCGCCGCCGGCCCGTCCGCCGCCGCCGAACAGGCCCTCGAAGATGTCGCCGAGGTCGGCGCCCTCGCCGGCGAAACCCTCGAACCCGCCGCCGCCGAAGCCGCGCTGGCCACCACCGCCGAAGCCGCCCGCGCCGAAGCCCCCGGCGCCACCGAACCCGGTCGGGTTGCCGTCGAGGTCGATCTCGCCGCGGTCGAACTGGGCGCGCTTGTCCTTGTCGGACAGCAGGTCGTAGGCCCGCGTGACCTCGCTGAAGCGCTCGGCCGCCTTGGGGTTGTCCTGGTTCCGGTCCGGGTGGAGTTCCTTGGCGAGCTTGCGATAGGCGGACTTGATGTCCTTCTCGCTCGCCCCGCGGGAGACGCCCAGGGTCGCATATGGGTCTGCTGCCATGGGCGCTAAGCTAGGTGCGCGATCGCCGCGCGGCAAGGCGCGCTTTCCACCATTGCTGCGAGAAGGTATCGCGGGACCGGCGGGGGAGCGATTTCCCCGCCGCCGCCGCGGCCCTGCGGCGGGCAGCAAGAGGACAGGAAGCCGCGTGGAAGCCGAACCGACCGCCAATGTCATCCCCCACGACGATCCCTTCGCCCTGTTCGACGCCTGGTTCGCCGAGGCGCGCGCGGCGGAGCCCAACGATTCCAACGCGATGGCCCTGGCGACCGCGACGCCCGGGGGCGCGCCCTCGGTGCGGATGGTGCTGTTGAAGGGGCACGGCTCGGATGGCTTCGTGTTCTACACCAACACCCACAGCCGCAAGGGCGGCGAGCTGCTCGCCAATCCGCAGGCGGCGCTCTTGTTTCACTGGAAGTCGCTACGCCGGCAGGTCCGCATCGAGGGTCCGTTGGCCGAGGTCGATCCCGCGACCGCCGACGCCTATTTCGCCAGCCGCTCGCGGGATTCGCAGCTCGGCGCAGTCGCCTCGGACCAGTCGGCCCCGCTCGATGCGCGGGCGACCTTCCTCGAGCGCTACGCGGCGGCCGAGGCGCGCTTCGCCGGGCGCGCGGTCGAGCGGCCGGCGCACTGGACGGGCTTCCGCCTTCGCCCCGAGGCGATCGAGTTCTGGATCGACCGCCCGCACCGCCTCCACGAGCGCCGCCGCTTCGTGCGCGCCGGGGATGGCTGGACCAGCACCCTGCTCTATCCGTGAGCGGCGCTTCCGCCCCCTCGCTGAACCGCAGCGCGGCCTTCGCCAGCATCGCGGTGGCGCTGCTGCTGGTGGCGCTGAAGGGCTATGCCGCCTGGTCGACCGGCTCGACCGCGATGCTCGGCAGCCTGGCCGACACCGCGCTCGATCTCGTCGCCAGCCTGGCGACGCTCGCCGGGGTGTGGATCGCCGCCCAGCCGAGCGACGAGAACCACCGCTTCGGCCACGGCAAGGCCGAGGCGCTGGCGGCGATGGTCCAGGTCGTGCTGATCTCGATCTCGGCGCTGGGCATCGCGGCGCGCGCGGTCGAGCAGTTCTTCGCCGGGGGGCGGACCCAGGCGGCGGGCGAGGGGATCGGCGTCTCGGCGGTCGCCATGGTCGCGACCCTGGCCCTGCTTGCCTGGCAGCGCCACGTCATCCGCCGCACCGGCAGCCTGGCGATCGCCACCGATCACGTCCACTACCAGTCCGACCTGCTGCTCAACCTCGGGGTGATCGCGGCCCTGGCGCTCGACCAGTACGCCGGCCTCGCCGGGGCCGATCCGGTCTTCGGCCTGGCGATCGCGCTGTGGCTGGCCTGGGGCGCCTGGAGCGCCTCGCGCCAGGCGGTCGAGCAGCTCATGGACCGCGAATGGCCCGAGGCGAAGAAGGCCCATTTCCTGGAGGTCGTCGCCCGCCATCCCCAGCTCAAGGGGGTCCACGACCTGCGCACCCGGACCTCGGGGGATCGCGACTTCGTCCAGTTCCATGTCTGGGTCGATCCGCAGATGACCGTCCGCGCCGCGCACCGGGTGATGGACGAGGTCGAGGCCAAGCTGCGGGCGGAATTTCCCGGGGTCGAGATCCTGATCCATCCCGATCCCGAGGGCCTGGTCGACGAGGAGGGCCCGGCGGCCGAGGACGTGATGCCGCACGACGGCGCGGTCAGTCCGCCTCCGGGAACAGGCTGACCAGCTCGGCGAGCCGCCGCCGCAGGGCCTCGCGCTGTTCGGCGTCGGTCTTGCCGAGGCGCACCACGGTCAGCCGCTGCTCGGGCGAGACGAGGATATATTGGCCGAGGTGGCCGATGCAGGCGAACAGGCTGGCCGGGGCCTGGCCGGGGAACAGCACCTCATGGCCGTCGGGCTGGGGCCGGTTGAGCCAGACCTGCGCCCCGTAGCCGGGGTTGCGCGGGTTGGGCTCGGTCATGAACTCGACCCAGCCGCGCGGCAGGATCTGCGCGCCGACCACCGCGCCGCCGTTGCGCAGGAACTCCCCGAACTTCGCCCAGTCGCGGGCATTGGCGTGGATCATGCTGCCGCCGATCAGGGTGCCGGCCGCGTCGAACTCGGGCTGGGCCGAGCGCATCCCGACCGGCTCGAACAGCCGGGTCCGCAGGTAGTCGCCCACGGCCTGGCGGCGCAGCGCGGGCTCGCGCCGGTCGGTCAGGGCCCCGGCGGCGGCATCGGCGAGGATGACGCTGGTCGCGCTCGAATATTCCCACTTCGCGCCGGGCTCGGCCTCCAGCGGCGGGGCCTCGGCATAGGCGGCCATGTCGTCGCGCCCGTCGAGGAACAGCATCCGCACGGTATCGGCCTCGTAGCGCGGATCGGCCTCCTCGCGGTGGCGCAGGCCCGAGCGCATCTGGAGGAGCTGGCGCAGGGTGATCTCGCCGCGCGCGTCGCCCGGGCGCTGCCAGGTCCGGATCGGCGCGGGCTCGTCGAGCCGGAGGCGGCCGTCGGCCACGAGCAGGCCGGTCAGCACCCCGGTCACGCACTTGCTCATCGACCAGCCGAGGAAGCGGGTCCCGGCATGGTAGCCGGGGGCGTAGCGTTCGGACACGATCTTGCCCGCGCGCAGCACCAGCAGGGCGCGGGTCTCGCCCACGGCGGGGTCGGTGAACAGGGCGTCGGCGGCGCGGGCGAGCGGGAGGCGCGGTACGCCGGGCTTCTCGACCACCGCGGCGAGGGCCGCCGGGCTGAGCGGCGGCGGCCCCTGGTCGCGCCCGCTGCCGCATCCGATCAGCGCTGGCAGGGCGAGCAGCGGCAGGATAAGGGAAGCGCGGCGCGGGATCACCCGCGATCCATGCGCAAGGCGATGACCGATGGCAACCGCAAAGCCGCTTCCCCGCAAGACCCGCCGCCGCTGGGGCCGCCGCGCCTTCATCGCGGCTGCGGTGCTGGCGGCGGCGCTGCTCGCGCTGTTCTGGTCGACCATGCGCAGCGAGGCCATCGCCGGGGCCTCGGTCGGCGCGCGGGTCGCCTGTTCCTGCCGCTATCTCGGCGGGCGCGAGCTGTCCGACTGCCGCAAGGATTTCGAGCCCGGCATGGGCCTGGTGATGCTGAGCGAGGACGACGCGGCCAAGGCCGTCACCGCGCGCGTCCCGCTATTGGCGAGCGAGACCGCGACCTTCCGCGCAGGCGAGGGCTGCACGCTGGAGAAATGGTCGCACTGATCAGCCGGCGGCGGCTGGCTCGGTGGCCTCGATCCAGCCGCCGCCGATGACCCGGTCCCCGGCGTAGATCACCGCCGCCTGGCCCGGCGCGACGCCGTATTCGGGGGCGTGGAAGCGGATGCGGCTCGGCGCGCCTTCGCCCAGCGGCCCGTCCAGCGTGACCGGCACGGGCTTGGCCAGCGGGCGGCCCTTGGCGGTGAGCGCGCCCGCCGCCGGCACCGGGCCGATCCGATTCGTCTCGACCAGGCGCGCCGCGCCGCCGCCGAGCAGGCGGCGCGGCCCGACCAGCACGCGCCGGCTCTCCGCCTCGATGCCGGTGACGTAGAGCGGCTCGGGCTGCCCACCGATCTCCAGGCCGCGCCGCTGGCCGACCGTATAGTGGATCACCCCGCGATGCTCGCCGAGCACCGCGCCGCTCTCGGCGTGGACGATCTCGCCCGCGGCCTCGGCCTCGGGCCGGACGGCGCGGACGACCTTCGCATAGTCGCCGTCGGGCACGAAGCAGATGTCCTGGCTATCGGGCTTCGCCGCGTTCCGCAGCCCGGCGGCCTCGGCCAGGCGGCGGACCTCGCTCTTGGGCAGCCCGCCCAGCGGGAAGCGAAGGTAGTCGAGTTGGGCCTCGGTCGTCGCGTAGAGGAAATAGGACTGGTCGCGCGCCGGATCGAGCGCGCGATGCAGCTCCGGCCCCGCCGGTCCGGCCACGCGGCGGACGTAGTGCCCGGTCGCCAGGCAGTCCGCGCCGAGCTCGCGCGCCATGGCGAAGAGGTCGGTGAACTTGGGTCCCATGTTGCAGCGGATGCAGGGGATCGGGGTGCGTCCGGCGAGGTATTCGTCGGCGAAGCGCTCGACCACCTCCTCGCGGAACCGGCTCTCGTGGTCGAAGACGTAGTGGGCGATGCCGAGCCGGTCGGCCACCGCGCGCGCGTCGCGGATGTCGTCCCCGGCGCAGCAGGCGCCCTTGCGGCCGGTCGCCGCGCCGTGGTCGTAGAGCTGGAGCGTCACGCCGATCGTCTCGGCCCCGCTGGCGGCGGCGAGCGCGGCGACGACCGAGCTGTCGACCCCGCCCGACATGGCGACGACGATCCGCCGTCCCGCCAATTCCCGGCCGTCCGTCGCCGCGCCGAGCTGGAACAGCGCGGTGGCGTCGAGGGCGTTGAGGGGAAGCGGGGCGGCCATCGCCGGCCCATAGACCCCGGCGGCGGCGCAGGCTAGCCGCTGCGGCCTTCCGGCGCGGATCGTTAACCCTCCTCAACAGGGGGTAAAGCCGGGCTTTACCTCCTCTTGACCAAGCCCGGGCTATGGCGAGTCCATGGAATTGGGATTCGACCATGACGCCTGGCCGCTCGGCCAGGGTTCTGCCGGCGAGTCGGGCGTCGTACGGGGGCGGCTCGACTGGCACGGCCTGCGCGCGCGCTTCCTTGCCGTTCGCGCCTATCGGCAGGCCACGAGACCGCGCGGAACCGCCGCCGGCGCCGTTGCCGACGCATGTTTCGACCGTTCCGCCGCACATGCTCTGGCGCGTTTCGAAGATACTCCGCACGACATCTTACAGGGCGTTAACCTAACTGATTCAGCGGATGGCAAAGGCCGCTTTGGCATGGGGGAAGACGTCGTCGGCGCACCCAGGCCCGGTGATCGAGGGTAGAAATGATTGAGAACCAGAAGATCAGGCCGGCGATGGTGATCGGGCCGCTTGGCGAGCCCCTGACGGTCGATTCGCTCCCCGCGCCGGACACGACCCGGTGGGTCGTCCGCCGCAAGGCGGAAGTGGTCGCGGCGGTCAACGGCGGCCTGCTGTCGATCGACGAGGTCTGCGAGCGCTACAATCTCACCCTGGAGGAGTTCGCCTCGTGGCAGCGCGCGGTCGACCGTTCGGGGATGCAGGGCCTGCGCGTGACGCGCATCCAGCACTACCGCGACCTCTACGAGCGCCAGCTCAAGTACTGAGGAACTGAGGTACTGAGCCGCCCGGGCGCTCATTGCGCGCGTTACACATCGCTACACAACCGTCGATTGCCCTTCGCCCGGGCCAGGTCTATTGCGGGCGCCAGGTCCGTTCTCGCGGATCGGGGCGATGACCGCCGGCCCGTGCCGGCGGCTTGCCGTGGGTGATCTATCTCTCTAATACAGCGCGGTTCGGCCAGGAAGGCGGGATCGAGCCAGGCGGTGACGGCGATGAACTATGACGCGAGGATCGAGACGGCGGGGGAAGGGACCGCGTCCGAACCGTTCAATCCGCTCGACACCGTCGACGAGGACGAGCGCCGCGCCCGCCGCCGCACCTGGATCGGCGCGGGGCTCGCCGCCGTGGCCCTCGTCGGCCTGTGGCTGCTCGCCCATCGCGGCGATTCCAGCGAGGACCTGAACAAGGCTGGCGCCCAGGCCCCGGTCGTCACGGTGATCGCACCGGGCCGGACCACGGTCGCCGGCAAGATCACCGCCACCGGCACGCTCGCCGCGCGGCGGGAACTGCCGGTCGGCGTCGCGGGCGAGGGCGGCCAGGTCGCCCAGGTGCTGGTCGAGCCGGGCCAGTGGGTCCGCAAGGGCCAGGTGCTCGCGGTGATCGACCGCTCGGTCCAGGTCCAGCAGCAGGCCCAGCAGGGCGCGCAGATTCGCGTCGCCCGCGCCGATGCCGAGCTGGCCCAGGCCAACCTCGACCGCGCGCAGAAGCTCGTCGCGCGGGGCTTCATCTCCAAGGCCGACATCGATCGCCTGACCGCAACCCGCGACGCCGCCGTGGCGCGGGTCAGCCTGGCCGCCGCCCAGCTCGGCGAGACCGAGGCGCGGACCCGCCGGCTCGACATCGTCGCACCCGAGGCCGGCCTGGTGCTGGAGCGCAAGGTCGAGCCTGGCCAGGTCGTCTCCTCGGGCAGCGGGGTCCTGTTCAGCCTGGCCAAGGGCGGCGAGATGGAGATGCTGGCCGCGCTCAGCGAGGCCGACCTCGCCAAGATCTCCCCCGGCATCGCGGCCGACGTGACCCCGGTCGGCGCCTCGCGCGCCTTCACCGGCCAGGTCTGGCAGGTCGCCCCGGTGATCGATCCGCAGACCCGGCTCGGCCGGGTGCGGATCGCCCTGTCCTATGCGCCCGAGCTGCGCCCCGGCGGCTTCGCCAATGCCGAGATCATCGCCGGCACCCTGGTCGCCCCGGTCCTCGCCGAATCCGCGCTGCAATCGGACAATGCCGGCTCCTACGTCTATATCGTCGGCGCCGACAACAAGGTGGCCCGCCGCAACGTGAAGACCGGCTTGATCACCGACAAGGGCGTGGTCATCCTCGAAGGCCTCGACGGCAGCGAGCGGGTGGTCGAGCGCGCGGGCGCCTTCCTCCAGTCCGGCGAGACGGTGAAGCCGAAGCTGGCGCCGAAGCGCTGACCGCATGAACTTCCGCAACATCTCCGCCTGGTCGATCCGCAACCCGATCGTTCCGATCGTGCTGTTCGCCGCGCTGATGATCGCCGGCATCGTCAGCTTCAGCCGGATGGACATCCAGCAGCAGCCGGACGTCGAATTCCCGATGGTGATCGTCCAGATCAGCCAGCCGGGCGCCGCGCCGACCGAGATCGAGAACCAGATCACCCAGAAGGTCGAGGCGGCGATCCGCTCGATCACCGGGGTATCCTCGATCAGCTCGACCGCGTCGGAAGGCTCCAGCCAGACGATGATCGAGTTCCGCATCGGCGAGGACATCAACCAGGCCGTCAACGAGGTGAAGAACTCGGTCGACCGCATCCGCGCCGACCTGCCCGACGGCATCCTCGAACCGCAGGTCTACAAGGCCAACACCTCGTCGCAGCCGATCGCCTATTTCGCGGTCGAGGCCGACGACATGACCCTGGAGCAGCTCTCCTGGTTCATCGACGACACGGTGTCGAAGCGGCTGCTGGCGATCGAGGGCATGGCCTCGGTCAGCCGCGGCGGCGGGGTCAACCGCGAGATATTGGTCACGCTCGACCCGGCGCGGATGCAGTCCTTCGGGACCAGCGCGGCCCAGGTCAACTTGGCGCTGCGCCAGCTCAATCTCAACGCCGGCGGCGGCAAGGCCGAGATCGGCGGCACCCGCCAGTCGGTCCGCGTCGTCGGCGACGCCAAGACCGCCTACCAGCTCGCCGAGACCGACATCCCGCTTGGCGGCGGCCGCACGGTCAAGCTCGGCTCGATCGCCCAGGTCACGGACAGCTACGGCGAGATCACCAGCAAGAGCAAGTTCAACGGCCGCCCGGTCGCCGTCTTCGGCATGACCCGCGCCCGCGGCGCCTCGGACGTCACCGTCTACGACAACGCGATCGCCGCGCTGAAGGAGCTCGAGGCGGACAACCCGGGCGTCACGTTCCGGCAGATCTATACCACGGTGAACTATACCAAGAACCAGTACGAAAGCTCGATGGCCTCGATGGTCGAGGGGGCGGTCCTGGCGGTCATCGTGGTGTTCTTCTTCCTGCGCGACTGGCGCGCGACGATCATCTCCGCGATCGCGATCCCGCTGTCGGCGATCCCGACCTTTTGGTTCATGGACCTGCTCGGCTTCTCGCTCAACGCGCAGTCGCTGCTCGCGCTGGGCCTGGTCGCGGGGGTGCTGGTCGACGACGCGATCGTCGAGATCGAGAACATCGTCAGGCACATGCGGATGGGCAAGACCGCCTACCAGGCCTCGATCGACGCCGCCGACGAGATCGGCCTGGCCGTGGTCGCGACCACCTTCTCGATCGTCGCGGTGTTCTTCCCGGTCGGCCTGATGCCCGGCGTCTCGGGCGAGTTCTTCAAGGCCTTCGGCCTGACCGTCGTCGCCTCGGTGCTGATGAGCCTGGTCGTCGCGCGGATGATCACGCCGATGGTCTCGGCCTATTTCCTCAAGGCCCACGGCCATGCCGAGCATGCCGGCGGGCCCATGATGGACCGCTATCTCCGCGTCCTGCACTGGTCGCTCGACACCGCCAAGGCCCGCGCCTTCCGCGAGGCGCGCCGCCGGCCCGACGGCCATGTCCCGCTCGGCGCCCGCCTGCGCGCGCGGCTGCGCGACCACCGCGTCTGGATGATCGGCGTGGCCCTGGCGGCGCTGGTCCTGACCGGCGTGATCGCCCGCTCGATGCCGATGGAGTTCTTCCCGACCCAGAACGCCGACAACACCATGGTCGCGATCGAGATGGTGCCGGGCACGACGCTCGCCCAGACCGAGGCGGTATCGGACCAGGTGCGCCGGATCCTCGCCCGCAATCCCAACGTCGAGAACGTCTATCAGTCGATCCAGGAAGGCAGCGGCCGGCTGATGGTCATGCTCCGCAAGGACCGCAAGAAGACCAGCACCCAGATCGAGAGCGATCTGACCCGCGAGTTCCAGCAGATTCCCGACGCGCGGATCACGATCCAGTCGGCGCAGAACCAGCAGGGCGGCGGCACCGGGCGGCCGATCTCGGTCATGCTCTCGGGCTCCGACCCGGTTCAGCTGGAGCACGCCGCGGCGACCCTGATCGAGCAGATGAAGGGCGTGAAGCAGATCGTCGCCCCGCGGATCAGCGCCGACATGCGCCGGCCCGAGGTGGTGGTGAAGCCCCGCCTCGACCTCGCCGCCAGCCTCGGCGTCTCGACCCAGGCGCTGAGCCAGGCGATCCGCATCGCCACGATCGGCGAGATCGACCAGAACGCGGCCAAGTTCTCGCTCTCCGACCGGCAGATCCCGATCCGCGTGCGGATGCCCGAGGATGCCCGGCGCGATCTGTCGAACATCGCCAACCTGCCGGTGCCGACGACCACCGGCGGCTCGGTCCCGCTGTCGCGCGTGGCCGAGATCACCTTCGGCTCGGGCCCGACCACGATCCAGCGCTACAACCAGGCGCGGCGCATCTTCATCGGCGCCGACCTCGCCCCCGGCGTGGTCAAGAGCGAGGCGACCAACGCCGTCAATGCCCTGCCGATCATGAAGAACCTGCCCAAGGGCATCAGCAACACCGCCTTCGGCCAGGACGCCTGGCAGCAGGAGATGCTCGACAACCTCAAGATCGCGGTGCCGGCGGGCATCCTGCTCGTCCTCGGCGTGCTGGTGCTGCTCTACCACCGGATCATCTCGCCGCTGGTCAACATGGGCTCGCTGTTCCTCGCGCCCTTCGGCGGGCTGCTCGCCCTGCTGCTGACCGGGCAGGCGCTGTCGATGCCGGTGTTCATCGGCATCCTCATGCTGTTCGGCATCGTCGCCAAGAACTCGATCCTGCTGATCGACTTCGCGATCGAGGAGATGCACGGCGGCAAGGGCCAGTTCGACGCGATCATCGAGGCCGGGCACAAGCGCGCCCAGCCGATCCTGATGACCACCGTGGCGATGACCGCGG
>CALLNA010000047.1 GCA_938005655.1 uncultured Novosphingobium sp. | reverse complement strand
GTTCCAATCGTCGAAGGTCATCTTGTGGAGGGTGCCGTCACGGGGGATGCCGGCGTTGTTGACCAGCACGTCGATCGGCCCGACCTCGGCCGCGACCCGGGCGCAGCCGTCGAGCGAAGCCTGGTGATCGCCGCCGTCCCCGCGATAGGCAGGGATGCCGGTCTCAGCGGTGAACTGGCGCGCCCTGGCCTCGTTCCCGCCGTAGTTGGCCACGACCGCGAAGCCCTGCTCCTTCAGCGTCCGGCAGATCGCTTCCCCGATGCCGCGGGTCCCGCCCGTGACGATTGCAACACGAGTCATCCACACCTCGCACTAGGTTCCTGCTCCCCGCCCAAGGGCTACGCCGGGAGATCGGGCAGGGCAAGCGGAGTTGCGCGGGAAAATGCAGGAATCCTGCGATTCTTCGCGCGCACGGCCCGGCCATGCGCGCAGCGATCAGAAGCGGAACTGGGTGCCGAGATAGACGGCCTGGCTGTCCTGCTTGCCGTCGGTCAGCGGGGCGATCCGGTCGCGGTCCGCCGAATAGCGGACGCCGGCCGTCACGTTGAGGTTGCCGGTCAGGCGATAGCTGCCGCCAAGGTCGACCGTGGGCTGGCCGGCGGTCTCGAAGGTGCCGGGGGCGCGGCCGGTCTTGTCGTGCTCGTCCACCGAGAGCCGGGTGGAGAAGCGCGAGGGGCCGGACTTGCCCGGGCCGGCGCGGAAGGTCGACAGGTCGGGCATGTCGATCTTGCGAATCTCCGGCGCCAGCATCGCGTTGGAGCTGAACGACTGGTAGCCGCGCGAGACGCCGAGGTTGTAGGCCGTGGGCGAGATCCGCAGCACCGTGGCGCCGAGCGTGGCGGGCACCGGCTCGGGTCCCTTGCGCACCGAGATGTTCCGCGCGGCCTCGGAATCGACCCGCACCGCAACGGTGATCGAGCGGTCGGGGCGGCTGGCCGTGCCGGCGGGGGTGAAGCGGAAGCCCTGGCCCTTGGGCTGCATCCGCATCGAGATCGCCTGGGCGAGGTTGGAATCGACGCTGGCCGCCCGCAGCGCCTTGGCCGGCGCTTCGACCTGCGGCTCCTCGGCCGGCTGGACCAGGATCGCGCTGGAGAAGGCGAGCACCGCGCTGGGCAGGGCGAGGCCGACGACGGCCGCGGACAGCATCAGGCCGGCGGTGGTGCCGCTGCGCTTCCTGCCTTTGCCGAGCGTTGCCATGACCTCAATTTCCACCCTCTCGCTGAAGTTCCGATGAACGGAGACTCGCGATCACTTGCCGAATCTCTGCCTGTGGCGCCAGAATTCAAGCGAAAAGTGACGGAACCGCGACAGTTTCCTCGCAATTCGTCGCCTGTGCCGCTTACCGGCCACACCGGCGCGGCGCATTAAGCCGGGGTTCACCGCCGCGGCCGGTATTGCGGCCCCTGCTCGCCGTGCCACTTGCCGTGAGGGCGGCGGCGGCTATAGAGACGTGACGCGCTCGTCCGGCGGGGACGCGCGCGCTTGGACAGGATCTGGGAAACGACATGACTGGCAGCTCCGACACCGGCTTTGGTAACTTCCGGCGGTTCGCCCGCGCCGGCGTCGTCGCAATGGCCGCCCTGGCCCTGGTGAGCTGCGGGCACAAGGATCGCCCGAAGGCCGATCTCGCCGCCTCGAAGGTCACGACGATCGGCGTCAACTCCTACCTCTGGCGCGCCAGCCTGGAGGCGCTGTCGTTCATGCCGCTGCTCGAGACCGACAGCAACGGCGGCGTCATCGTCACCGACTGGTACGCCAATCCGAAGAACCCCGGCGAGCGGGTCAAGGTCACGGTCACGATCCTCGACCAGGACCTGCGCGCCGACGCGCTGCGCGTCGCCGCCGCGCGCCAGGTCTCGCAGGGCGGCGGCTGGGTCGACGCCCCGGTCCAGGCCGCGACCGTGCAGCGCCTCGAAGACATCATCCTCACCAAGGCCCGCGACCTGCGCCGCAGCGCCGTCGCCGGCTAAACACGGGTTAGAACATGAGTGAGCGGTTCGATCCGTCCGTCGCGGACGGACGCTGGCAACGCATTTGGGACGAGCGCCAATCGTTCCGCGCCGACGACGCCAGCGAGAAGCCGCGCAGCTACGTGCTGGAGATGTTCCCCTATCCCTCGGGGCGCATCCACATCGGCCACGTCCGCAACTACACGATGGGCGACGTCCTGGCCCGCTACAAGCGGATGAAGGGCTTCGAGGTGCTGCACCCGATGGGCTGGGACGCCTTCGGGATGCCGGCGGAGAACGCCGCGATGGAGAAGGGCGTCCACCCCGGCGGCTGGACCCGCGAGAACATCGCCAACATGAAGGCGCAGCTCAAGCGCCTGGGCTTCGCGCTCGACTGGAGCCGCGAGCTCGCCACCTGCGAGCCTGAGTACTACGGCCACGAGCAGGCGCTGTTCCTCGACCTCTACGAGGGCGGGCTGGTCTATCGCAAGGAATCGGCGGTCAACTGGGACCCGGTCGACATGACCGTGCTCGCCAACGAGCAGGTGATCGACGGGCGCGGCTGGCGCTCCGGCGCGCTGGTCGAGAAGCGCAAGCTCAACCAGTGGTTCCTCAAGATCACCCAGTTCGCCGACGAGCTGCTCGAAGGGCTCGCCACGCTGGACGGCTGGCCCGAGAAGGTCCGGCTGATGCAGGAGAACTGGATCGGCAAGAGCCAGGGCCTCAAGTGCGCCTTCCGCTTCGTCGACAGCGCGGACGGGATCGAGGTCTTCACCACCCGCCCCGACACGCTGTTCGGCGCGAGCTTCGTCGCGATCTCGCCCGATCACCCGCTGGCGACGCGGATGGCGGAGAACGCGCCCGAGCTGGCCGCCTTCATCGCCGAGTGCAAGCAGGGCGGCACGACCGCGGCCGAGCTGGAGACCGCCGAGAAGAAGGGCTTCAACACCGGCCTCTCGGTCGAGCATCCGCTGAAGAAGGCCTGGCACCTGCCGGTCTATGTCGCGAACTTCGTGCTGATGGACTACGGCACCGGCGCGGTCTTCGCCTGCCCGGCGCACGACCAACGCGACCTCGACTTCGCGCGCAAGTACGACCTGCCCGTGACCCGCGTGGTGGCCCAGCCAAAAGACGGGGGGGGCGACGAGACCGGCGCCACCTTCCACGGCGACACGGCCTATACCGGGCCGGGGCGGATCGTGAACTCCGAATGGCTCG
>CALLNA010000046.1 GCA_938005655.1 uncultured Novosphingobium sp. | reverse complement strand
AAGGCCGGGATCGATAGCTTCACCGAGCTGCGCTGGATCACGGTCGAGACCCAGCCGGGCCACTATCCGATCTGACCATGCCGACCGGCATCAGCGACGGAATCGCGGCGCATGTGGCCGGCACGCGCTTCGAAGCCCTGCCCGCCGCGACCGTCGTGGCGGCGAAGCATGTCCTGCTCGATGCCACCGGGGTCATGCTTGGGGCGAGTGGCCTTGCTGCTGAGGCCGGGCCCTTCGTGCGGCTGGCGGCGGGGCAGGGGAGCGGGTCCTGCGCCATCCTCGGCACCGGGCGGACGACTTCGGCCGCGCTTGCGGCGCTGGCCAACGGCGCCCTGGCCCACGCACTCGATTTCGAGGACGCCTTCGACCGTGCGCCGGGACATCCCAATGCCAGCCTGGTCCCCGCGCTGCTCGCGCTCGCGCAGGCCGAGGGCGGGATCGGCGGCCGGCGTTTCCTCACCGCCCTGACGGTGGGCGGCGATCTCGCCTGCCGGATCGGATTGTCGCTGCGCCGTTCGCTGGAGGCGGGCGGATGGTATCCTCCGCCGATCATCGCCGCCTTCGGCGCGGCGGCGGGCGCGGCGAGCCTGCTCGGGCTCGATGCCCACGGCGTCCGCGATGCCCTGTCGCTGACCCTGTGCCAGGCGACGATGCCCGGCGAGATCAAGCATAGCCGGGACACGGTGATCCGCGCCGTGCGCGAGGCTTTCCCGGCCCAGGCGGCGGTCCTCTCCGCCCTGCTGGCGCGCGACGGCGTGACCGGGTTCGAGCAGCCGCTGGAAGGCAAGGGTGGGTTCTTCGCGCTCTATGCTGGCGGCGAATACGACGCCGCCGACCTGACCGACCGTCTCGGCCGCCGCTTCTGGATCGAGGAGCTGACCTTCAAGCCCTGGCCGAGTTGCCGCGGCACCCATGCCGCGATCGAGCTGACGCTGGCCCTGCGCGCCGAGCACGGCGTGGCTCCGCACGACATGGCCGGAATCACGGTCGAGGTCGACGATCTCCAGCGGATGCTCGCCGAGCCGCTGGCCCGTAAGCAGGCCCCGGCGACGGCGATCGATGCCAAGTTCTCGATCCCCTATTGCGTCGCCGTAGCCCTGACGCGCGGCGCGGTCGATCTCGACTCCTTCGGCCCCGGACCGCTCCGCGATCCCGCGATCCTGGGCCTCGCCGCGAAAGTCGACGCGCGGGTGGTGGAGAATCCCCCCTGGCAGCACGGCGGCGGCGGGGCGATCGAGATCGTCCTTCTTGATGGCCGCAGGCTGACGGCCTCGGTCGGCAACGCCCTCGGCTGCCCCGAACGGCCGCTCGCCGCGGATGTGCTGGTCGCCAAGTTCGTCGCCTGCGCCGGCCGCGCCGCCGTGCCGCCCGGCGATCCGCACGGGCTGGCGGAGGCGATCCTGGCGCTGGAGGCCTGCGAAGACGTGGGCGCCCTGTTCTCCTGACACCGAAAAATGGCTGGGACCTGAGAGAGGATGGATCGATGACACTGAAGACCCTGGCGCCGCTCGCGCTCCTTGGCGCGCTCGGCGCGGTTCCTGCCTTGGCGCAGACCGCGCCCGCGCCGGTGGACGCCCATTTCGGCCACTATCGGCCGCAGCCGGAATATGCCGAAGTGGCGACCACCCGGATCTACCTGCCGCTGCGCGACGGCGTGCGGGTCGCGGTGCGGATCGACCGGCCGGCGGCGAACGGCAAGCCGGTCGAGGGCCGTTTCCCGGTGATCTGGCAGCACACTCTCACCACCGACCGCGAGGCGGACCCGAACGAGGCCGATCCCGGCCTGCCGCAGCTCCCCGCGACCCTGACCCGGCACGGCTACGTCGTCGTCCAGGTCGCGCGGCGTGGCAACGGGCAGTCCTTCGGCGAGATGCGCGGCTATCATGACCGCAACGAGGCGCAGGACGCTTACGAGATCACCCAATGGCTTGCCGCGCAGCCGTGGTCGGACGGCAAGGTCGGCATCTACGGCTGCTCGAACACCGGCGACGCCGCGGTCCAGGTGATGACCGTGCGCCCGCCCGCGCTCAAGGCGGTCTTCGCCGGGTGCTTTTCCTGGCACAAGTACGACGCCTTCCGGCGCGGCGGGATCTTCGCCCAGTGGGGCACGGGCCCCAACCGCACGATCGAGCAGGACATGGTCCAGACTCCGGTCGACGGCGACGAAAACAAGGTGCTGCTGCGCCAGGCGGCCGAGGAGCACCAGCGCTCGGTCAAGCTGATCGACCTGTGGGCGGGCATCCCCTATCGCAATTCCTATTCGCCGCAGGTCGCCAGCCGCTTCTGGCAGGAGGGCAGCTCGGCCAACTACCTCGACCAGATCAAGCGCTCGGGCGCGGCGCTCTACGTGCTCGGCGGGTGGTACGACGAGCTGCGCGACCAGGGCCTGATCGCCCAGGCCAACGTGCCGGGCACGCGGATCGTGATCGGGCCGTGGAAGCACTGCAAGAACGACGGCTTCCCGCTGCTCGACGAGGTTCACCGCTTCTTCGACAAGGAGCTGAAGGGGATCGACACCGGCCTCGCGGCGGACGATCCGATCCATTACTTCACGATCAACGCGCCGGCCGGGCAGGAATGGCGCTCGACCGCGACCTGGCCGCTGCCCGGCACCGAGATGCGCCGGCTCTACCTTGCCGGGAACGGCACGCTCGGGCTGCGTCCCTCGCTGCTCAGGATCGCCCCGCGCGAATTTGCGGTGGATTACAAGATCGTCTGCGCGAACCGCGGCAACGGGCCGCTCGATACGGGGCCGTTCCAGCAGCCCTGCCACGTGCCCGGCGCGGGCGCGAGCTATGCCGACCGTCCGCTGGCGCGCGATACCGAAGTGACGGGCAGTCCGGTGGTCGACCTGTGGATCGCGGCGGACGCCTCGGACGCCAACGTCTTCGCCTATCTGGAGGATGTCGCGCCCGACGGCAGCGTGCGGGTCGTGACCGAGGGGCGGCTCAAGGCTTCGCTCCGCCAGACCGCCACCGCGCCGTGGAAAATCCCCGGCGACTACCCGTGGCACCGCGCTTTCGTCGAGGATGTCCAGCCGCTCAAGCCCGGCGAGCCGGTCAAGCTCAGCTTCGACATGATGCCCAGCTCCTGGGTGTTCAAGGCCGGCCACCGCATCCAGATCACCGTGCGCGGCTCGGACGAGCGC
Organism: uncultured Novosphingobium sp.; assembly: GCA_938005655.1. Taxonomy (GTDB): domain Bacteria; phylum Pseudomonadota; class Alphaproteobacteria; order Sphingomonadales; family Sphingomonadaceae; genus Novosphingobium. Next base: position 15,029 of record CALLNA010000046.1, on the reverse strand, counting down.
GAGCGGCTGCGCGGAGAGGGGCTGGCGAACCGGATCACCATCCTGACCGACGCCGCGCACCCGAGCGTGATGCGGGTACCGGTGGTCGGCGCAGCGAAGATCGTGGCGGTGCGGTAGCCCCTGGCCGGCGGGGCGGAGGATCAGAACAGCGCCCTGATCTCCGCCCGGCGCTGCGACTGGCCCGGCAGGCGGTCGGCGTCGGGCTCGGCGGTCGGCTGCGAGCCGGCCTGCCACTTCACCTCGACCGGCACCTCGACCAGCCGCCGCAGCGTCTCCGCGATAGTCTCGGCGCGTTCGCGTGCGACCTCCGGGCGCTCGGCGATGCGCTGGCCCGAGACCATCTCCGGCACGGTCGCGGCGAAGCCGGTCACGACCAGTTTCTTCGGCTTGGCCGCCCTGATCCAGGTCACGGCCTTGTCGAGCAGGTAGTCGTCGTACTGGTAGATCAGGAAATCGTTGTCGAACTCGAAATAGACCGGGAAGGTCCGCTCGGCATAGGGCCCGGGAGGGACCGCACGGGGGACCGACAGCGGATCGATATAGCGGCCTTGCAGCTTGTAGCGCCGCCCGGGATAGCCCTCGGCGGGCAGCATGTGCCGGACGCAGGGCTGGTCCAGCAGCCGCGAGGTGCGCACGGGATCGAGCACGGGCGCGCCGCAGGCGTCGGGCTTGGCGTCGGTCACGCGGCCTTCCACCAGCACGGCGAAGTTCCAGTCCGGCTTGTAGGGCGAGAGCGAGACGTCCCAGCGCCGGCCCGTCGCCCGGTCGTCGGCCAGCCAGCAGCCGGACTTCCGGCCGGAATCGGCGTCGCGGTAGGTCGGACAGGCGACGAAGCGGACGAGGCTGCCTGTCTCCTGGGCCTGCGCCGCCATTGGCGCGGCCAGCATCAGCAGGGCGGCGATTGTCTTCACAGCACGCTCATCAGGTTCACGAGGTCCTGTTTCTCCTGCTCGGTATAGCCGATGTTGTAGCGCCGGTCGTAGTAGTCGACGACGCCGCGCAGGTCCTTGGCGAGGCCGTTGGAGAAATAGGGCGCCCGCGCCGAAAGGCCGCGCATCGATTGCAGCGTGATCTTGCCGACGTCGGCGCAGCGCCCGCTGGTCAGGCCGAAGCCCGGGTCCATCGTGTAGAACACCCGGCCGTAGTGCGGATGCGGCGCCTTGAGGCAGGTGATCCGGAACAGCGGCAGGTCGGGCATCGGATCGGCGAAGGGCATGGTCGTGGTGCCGAGGTCGACCTGACCCGGCGCTACGTCGTTCCCCATCTGGGTCATGTTGTGGCAGAACACGCAGGAATTGCGCACCGGGTTGCCGAAGCCGATCCGCGAGTTGATCCCGGCGCTGTCGGTGATGAGGAAGGTCTTGTCGCGGAACACCTTGGCTCCACGCGCGACCGACTGGCGGAAGGCCAGTTCCTCCGGCTTCAGCCTGGCCGCATCGGCGGGCGGGATATGCTCCCAGGCGGCGAACTCGCTCCACACCGGCTCGCCGATCGAGCCGAGCTGGCCGGGCTCGGAATCGCGTAGCTTGGCCGGGCCGCCCCTGGCGCCGAGCGTGTCGACCGCGCCGCCCCGGTTGCTGGTCTGCTGCGCGGCGAAGATCCGCATCTCGAAGTCGGTGATGCGGTCGATCTGCTCCCGGGTCAGGCGGCGGGCGAAGGCGAGATGGGTGGACGAGGCGTCCTCCATCTGGAGCCGCAGGTTGCCGGTGCGGTTGTCCGCCATGAGGTTGCCGGACATCGGCTTGTGCGTGTCGGGATCGAGCGGCAGGGCGTATCCCTGCTTGGGGTCGAAGGGGAAGCCGACCGCCAGCAGGTACTTCATGTTGGCGAGCGGGCGCGGGCGGCGATAGACCGACAGGTTGCCCGCCGCCGGTCCGTATTTCGGCCCGCTGTTGCAGCCGTTGGGATCGCGCACGACCTCGATCCGGAAATCGGGCACGATCGGCTTGCCGTTCCATTCGCGCGTTGGCCAGGGAAGCTGGATGCGGAACAGCCCGCGCTTGAGCAGCAGCGAGTGCGAGGCGCGGTCTCCTTGCGGCAGGGTCGGGCAGTTCGAGCCGTCGGAGGCGGCGAACAGCGGGTCCTCGCCCTGCGTCGTGTCCCAGCGCTCGCGGGCGGTCTGGGCCGACAGGCTCATGCTGTCGGCGGGCTGGTGGCAGGTGATGCAGGCCCGGCCGTTGGGGCCGAGCGGCTCGAAGAACGGATGCCCCTTCGTCTCCAGTGGGCCGCCAGTCAGCAGCAGCCGCAGCGTGCCCTGATCGTTGGGATAGTCGAGCTGGACCGGGAAGGTCCGGCCCTCGCCGGGCTCCCACCAGCGGTCATAGCCGTCCCCGCGCGCTCCCGCCGCCGCGAACGCGCAGAGCGCGGCGAGGGGTAGGAGCAGGCGGCGGACGGGAACGCGCATGGGGTGCTTAGTTGCCGATCTGGGCCTTCAGGCGGATGCCGAAGGTCCGCGGCGCGCCATAGACGATGCCGCCGTCGGCACTCGAGCTGTTCTGGATCTGCGTCGCGATATAGACCTTGTTGGTCAGGTTGTTGACGAAGCCCTCGATCGTATAGCGCTGGCCGATGTCGAAGGTGAGGCGCGCGTCGAACAGGTCGCGGCCCGGGACCAGCGTGTTGAAGCTGGGGAAGGGCGTCGCGTACTGCTCGGAGAGGTGCGACCACTGGAAGCGCGGGGGGATGTCCACCGATCCGGCGTGGATGGTATATTGGACCCCGGCGTTGACGGTCCACTCGGGCGAGAACGGCAGGACCCGGCCGGAGGGGACGAAGCGCAGGTTGGGGGCGCAGCCCGCATCGGTGCCCGGCGAATTGGTGTCGGAGATGCAGGCCGAGTTGCTGAACTTGGCGTCGAGGTAGCCGACGCCGAGGTTGAAGCCGAGATCCCCGAACTGGCCGGTGACTTCCAGCTCGCCGCCCCACGAGCGGCCGGCCAGCGCGTTCTGCGTGGTGGGCAGGCCGCCGGCCAGGCTGGAAAGCTGGATGTCCTTGTAGACCGAGTGGAACACGTCGCCGTTCAGGCGCAGGTGGCGGTCGAACAGCTCGGTCTTGAAGCCCAGCTCATAGACGAAGTTGCGCTCGGGCAGGAAGTTGGGCGTCAGCGGGGTGAGGTTCACGCCGCCCGCCTTGTAGCCCTTCGAGGCGGTCAGGTAGATCAGCGTGTCGTCGTTGAGGTGGAAGTTGACGCCCAGCTTGCCGGTGAGCTGGCTGGTGTTCGCCTCGCTGACGAAGGGCAGGGTGAAGCCCGCGCCCGGCACGGCGTAGCGGGTATAGACCTGCTTGTCCCAGCTATAGCGCGCGCCGGCGATCAGCTCGATCTGCGGGGTGACGAACCAGTTGACCTGGCCGAACAGCGACTTGGAGCTGTTATAGGCGAGGGTGATGATGTCGCTGTTCGACTGGATGAAGTCGGTGGTGTTGCGGTTGTCGCGGCGCAGGGTGACGGGCACGTCCTCGCTCATCAGGAAGGCGCCGACCACCCACTGGAACGGACCCTTGCCGGTGGAGAGCAGGTTGACCTCGCCGATCAGGGTCTTGAAGTCGGTGGAGGCGTTGCTCACGCGGCCCGGGTAGAGCGCGGTATTGGCGCTTGAGGTCGGCAGGGCGCTCGGGACGGGGAGGGCGGTCGCCGTGCGGTCGCCGTCGGTCTGGTCGTGCGTGTAGCCGTTCTGCCAGGAGACGAGGCCGCGCACCGCTACGTCGTCGCTGAGGTCGTAACGGACCTCGCCCGACAGGCGGTAGCCCTGCTGGTTCTGGTAAGAGAGGCCGTCCTCCTCGATGACGAAGGGATCGCTCGTCACCGCGTCGAGGCGATTCTTCACCGCGTTGTTGTCGGTCCGCACGTCGAACCATTCGCCGCGGATGTTGACCTTCAGGCGGTTGTCGAAGCCTTCGAGGCGCAGGTTGGCGCGGAAGGCGTCCATGTTGAGGTTGCCGGGCTGGCTGCGCGCGTTGGCCGCGATGTTGCGGGTGTAGCTGTCGCGCTCCTCATGGACGTAGGCGATGCGCAGGGCGACGTTCTCGCCGCCGAGGTTCGCCGCGACCACGGCGCGGTAGCGGTTGTAGTTGGCGATCGTTAGGTCGCCGATCGCGAAGTTCGCGTTGAACTTCGGCTCGGGCGTGCGGACGTAGATCGCGCCGCCGGTCGAGTTCTGGCCGGTCAGCGTGCCCTGCGGCCCGCGCAGCACCTCGATCGAGCCGATGTCGTAGAACGAATGGCCGATGAACTGCTCGTGCGGGATGAGCTGGCCGTCGATGTAATAGGCGACGCCTGGGTTCGAGGTCGGCGCGGACTGGGCGATGCCGACGCCGCGGATGTTGATGAAGGTCGAGCGGTTGAAGGTGTTGATCGCGACCGAGGGCGCTACCTGCTGAATGTCGTTGAGGTTGGTGACGCCGCGCTTGGTCAGTTCCTCGCCGGAGAGCACCGTGGCCGAGATCGGCACTTCCTGGAGGCTCTGCTCGCGGCGCTCGGCGGTGACGACGATCTCGCTCAGCGCGCCGTCGCTGGCGCCCTGATCGGAGGCGGACTGGGCGAGCGCCGGGGCGGAAACGCCGGACAGCAGGCCGATGAACGCGGCGGCGCGAAGGGTCTTGGTCATGTTACTCCCCCGAAAGAATATCGTTGAATGTTTCCACTATATGGCCTGTGCAAGCCCTTGCATAGCCCCGCCGCGCGCCTGCCTGCGCGCAATCATGGAAAGTGTTGCACAAATGCCAGCAATGCCGAACAGCAGCAGGGTCGGCGGCAGGAACGATCCGGTCGCCTCGCGCAGCAGGCCCATCAGCGGCGGCACGGTCGCTCCGGCCAGGCTGCCGAGCATGTTGATCATCACGATGCCCATGGCGAGCGCACCGGGCTTCAGCAGTTGCGGCGGGATCGCCCAGAACGCCGCGACGGTGCAGCCGGTGCAGGCGCCGCCGAGGATCAGGGCGAGCAGGCCGGCGAGGCCCGGACCGAGCAGATAGGCGCAGAGCAGCAGGGCGCCGCCGGCGAGTGCGGGCACGGCGACGTGGAGGAAGCGCTCGCCGGTCCGGTCCGAATGGCGCGCGTTGAGGACCAGGCCCACGGCGCTGGCAGCCCAGGGCAGGGCGACGACCAGCCCGGTCGCGGTCGAGCTCAGTCCCGACAGGCCTTTGACCATCTGCGGCAGCCAGAACATCAGGCCGTAGTTGCTGGCGAGGATGCAGTACCAGACCGCCGCGCAGGTCCAGCCGACGGGGGAGCGCAGCGCCGCCCAGCGCTCGCCTTGCACGGGATCGGCGCCCTTGGTCGCGCCCGAGACGTTGGCGGCGAGCCAGTTGCGCTCGCCGTCGTCGAGCCAGCGCGCCTGCTCGGGCACGTCCGGAAAATAGAGGAAGGCGAAGATCGCGAGGACAATCGCAGGCGCGGCCTCGACCAGGAACATCATCCGCCACGGCGCGATCCCGTAGGGATAGGTCTGGTCGAGCAGCCAGCCCGAGAGCGGCGCGCCGATGACCTGGGCGACCGAGATCGACACGATCGGGATCGCCAGGATCGAGGCGCGGTAGCGCTCGGGCGCCCAGTGGCTGAGATAGAGCATCAGGCCGGAGGACAGCCCGCCCTCTGCGAAGCCGATCAGCATCCGCAGGGCATAGAGTTCCCATTCGCTGCCGACCGTGGCCATGGCCATCGAGCACAGCGCCCAGGCCCCGGTGATCGCCGCCAGCCAGCGGCGCATCCCGACCGCCTCGTAGAGCAGGACGCTGGGATACTTGGCGAGCATGTAGCCGATGAACAGCACGCCCGCGCCGAAGCCGTACTGGGCGGGCGAGAGGCCCAGCGCCTGGTTCATCTGCAAGGCGGCGAAGCCCACGTTGGTCCGGTCGATCGCCCCGATCAGGATGAAGAAGGCGCAAGGGACGACCAGCCGCCGGATGACTTTCCGGCCGATCGCGCTTTCCGGGTCTGTGGCCGGATTTATGGGCTGCGTTGCCATTATTCTCTCCCGTTGCGGCAATGATAGCGCTTGCACGACATGGGGTCGAGCCATAGAATGAAGGGCATGAGTGGAATTCCCCAGGATTTTGATCCCGAAGCGCCCGAAGATTTCGACAGCGCCCATCGCGACTACGCGCGGCTGCGTCGCGAATGCCCGGTCGCCCATACCGACGGGCTCGGCGGGTTCTGGGCGCTGACCCGCTACGAGGACGTGAAGCGGGCGGCGTCGGATTCGGTGACCTTCATCACCTCGGTCCAGAACGTCATTCCCAGGGTCGCCTATACCGGGCGGCGGCCGCCGCTGCATCTCGATCCGCCGCAGCACACGCCCTATCGCCGCGCGCTGAACCCGCTGCTCGGGGCCGAACGCTCGGAGAGCTTCGCGCCCAAGACCCGCGAGATCGCGCGGGAACTGCTCGCGCCCATGGTCGCCAAGGGCGGCGGCGACATCTGCGGCGAGTTCTCCAGCCATTTCCCCGTCCGCGTCTTCGGCGAATGGATGCGGATGCCGCCACGGTCGCTGGAGACCCTGCACGACGCTGGCCGCGCCTTCATCCTCTCGGTCCATCAGAACCGGCCCGAGACGATGAAGGAGACCAGCCTGCGGCTCTACGACATGGCGCGCGAGCTGATCGCCCTGCGCCGGGCCGAACCGGACGATCCGGCGCTCGACCCGACCAGCGCGCTGCTCGCCGCCCGGCACGAGGGCGCGCCGCTGCCGGAGGAGATGATCGTCGGCACGGTCCGCCAGGTCCTGGTCGTGGGCATGGTCGCGCCGATGGTGATGATCGGCTCGATCTGCGTGCACCTGACCCGCCATCCCGAGCTTCAGGACCAGCTGCGCGTCGATCCCGGGCTGATCGGCGATGCGCTGGAGGAGTTCCTGCGGCTCTATTCGCCCTATCGCGGCTTCGCCCGCACCGCGGTCCGCGACGTCGAGCTCTGCGGGCGGACGATTCCCGCCGGGGAGGCGATCTCGCTGCTCTACGCCTCGGCCAACCGTGACGAGGCGGTCTTTCCGCAAGGGGACCAGTTCGTGATGAACCGCCCCAACATCGCCGAGCACCTCGCCTTCGGTCGCGGGCCGCACAATTGCCCGGGCATCCATCTCGGCCGGATGCAGCTTCGCGTCGCGCTGGAGGAGCTGCTGGCGGCGACGCCGCGCGGCTTCACCCTCGACGGCGCGATCACCATGAGCCGCTGGCCCGAGATCGGCGCGCTGGCCGTCCCGTTGCGCTTCGGCTAGCGTGGCGCGATGAAGCGCCCGGGCGACAACTTGCGATTGGTGGCCGAGCCTGCCAGGAACCCTACGCTGGACGACGTTGCCGCCCATGCCGGGGTCTCGGCCGCGACGGTCAGCCGGTTCATTAACAACCCCAAGGTCGTCGCCGCCAGCACCGCCGAGCGGATCAGGGCGGCGATCGCGGCCACGGGTTATATCCCCAACCTGCTCGCGGGCGGGCTCGCCTCCAGCCGCTCGCGGATGGTCGCCGTGCTGATCCCGCATCTGACCGATTCGATCTTCAACGACACGATCGAGGCGATGGTCGAGGAACTGGCGGCGGCGGGCACCAACGTCATGCTCGGCCTCACCGGCGTCTCCCCGGCCCGTACCGAAGAACTGATCCGCGACGCGCTGAGCCGCCGGGCCGACGCGATCATCTCCAGCGGCCCGCTGAACGAGACGACCTGCGACCTGGCGCAGCGGGGGCCGAGCCTGTTCATCCAGATCTGGGAGCTGCCCGAGGACCCGATCGGCCTCGCGGTCGGCTTCTCGCACCGCGCCGCCGGGCGCGACGTCGCGCGCTTCCTCGTCTCGCGCGGCTATACCCGGCCGCACCTCGTCACCGCCGACGGTAGCAGGGCGCGGATGCGGAGCGACGGGTTCATCGAGGAATGGCGGGCGCTCGGCGGCGGCTCAGTGACCGAGGCGACGGTCGACATCCCCTCGCGCTTCGGCCACGCCCGCCGCGTCTTCGCCGACCTGCGCCGGCTCGACGAGATGCCCGACGTCGTGGTCTGCGGCTCGGACTACCTGGCCCAGGGCCTGATCGTCGAGGCCCAGGCCGCGGGCCTACGCGTGCCCGACAACCTCGCCGTGGTCGGCTTCGGCAACAGCTCGATCGCCGGAGAGATGCGCCCGACGATCACCACGGTCGAGATCGACGGCGCCCGCATCGCCCGCGAGGCAATCGCCGCTATCCGCCGCCACGGCCGGGGCGAGGCGCTGCCCGAGCGTGCGATCGACGTCGGCTTCCGGCTGATCGCCCGGGAAAGCGCCTGATGCCGATCGACCTCTCCCGCATCAGGGCGATCGACGTCCACGTCCATGCCGAGGTCTCGTGCCACGATCCCGAGGACCCGGTCATGGCGCAGTTCTTCGATGCGGCCAGCGCCTATTTCAAGAGCCCGCGCGAGCGGCCGAAGATGCCCGAGATCGTCGAGCTCTACCGCGCGCAGCAGATCGCCTTCTGCCTGTTCACGGTCGATTGCGAGAGCGGGATCGGCGCCAGGCGCGTCTCCAACTACGAGATCGCCGAGTTCGCCGCGCAGCACGACGACATCTGCATCCCCTTCGCCTCGATCGACCCGCACAAGGGCAAGCTCGGCGCCCGCGAAGCGCGCGACCTGATCGAGAACTGCGGGGTGCGCGGCTTCAAGTTCCACCACATCATGCAGGACATCGATCCCGCCGACCGGGTGGCCTATCCGCTCTACGAGGTGATCGCCGGGCACGGGCTGCCCGCGATCTTCCACACCGGCCATTCCGGCATGGGCACGGGGATGCGCGGCGGCGGGGGCGTGCGGCTCAAGTACGGCCGGCCGATGCTGGTCGACGACGTGGCGGTGGACTTCCCCGACATGAAGATCATCCTCGCCCATCCGTCCTGGCCCTGGGTGGACGAGAGCCTGTCGATGGCGCTGCACAAGGACAACGTCTTCGTCGACCTGTCGGGCTGGAGCCCGAAGTATTTCCAGCCGCAGATCATCCAGTACGCGAACACCCAGCTCGCCCGGAAGATGATGTTCGGCAGCGACTTCCCGCTGATCCATCCGGCGAAATGGCTGGAGGCGGCGCGTCAGGTCGGCTTCAAGGACGAGGTGCTGCCGGGGATCATGAAGGACAACGCGGCGCGGGTGCTGGGGCTGGTTTAAGCTGGGGCTTTCGCTCCCCAGATCCTCCCTGTTCGCGTAGCGAATGGGGAGGGGGACCGCCGCCGAAGGCGGTGGTGGAGGGGTAGGTTGCGCGAGTTTACCCCTCCACCACGCCACCTGCGGTGGCGCGGTCCCCCTCCCCATTTGTGCTTCGCAAAAACGGGGAGGATCGGGTGGGGCCTACTTCTTCCTCACCCCCACAGCGCATTCAGCGCCGGCAACAGGTGATCGCGGTGCTCGGCCGGAATCCGCTGCATCAGGTCGTTCTCGAAGGCGGTGGTGATCCTGCGCACCTGTTTCAGCTTGTCGCGTCCGCCCTCGCTCAGCACGATCGCCATGCTCTTGCGGTCGAGCGGCTCGCGGGCGATCAGGCCGGCGGCTTCGAGGCGGTTGAGCAGCGGCACCATGTTGGCCCGCTGGATGTCGAGCATCCGGCCGATGTCGCTGGAGGTCATGGTCCGCTCCCCGCTCAGCAGCAGGAGGACCGAGGCGTCCGAGATGCGCAGGTCGATTTCGGCGAGGCGGGCGGAAAGCTCGCTCATCATCGCATTGGCCGCGCGGCGCAGCGCGTAGCCCGGCAGTTCGGCAAGCGGATCGTGCAAAAATCGTCTCCCCGGTTCGCGCTGCGACATCGCTATTGACCATAGCGCGATGTATGCTATCAATCATAGCAATAATGCAACTCTTGGGATAGTGCCATGTCCGAACGCCTGGAAGAAGATACCGTCGCCCTGCGCATCGAAGATTCCATCGCCTGGGTTTTGTTCAATCGTCCCGAGAAGCGCAACTGCATGAGCCCCAAGCTCAACCGCCAGATGCTGCGCGTGCTGGAATCGATCGAGTTCCGCGACGACGTCGGCGTGGTCGTGCTGGGCGGCGAAGGCTCGGCCTGGTCGGCGGGCATGGATCTCAAGGAATACTTCCGCGAGAACGAGGAGATCGGCCTCGGCGCCACGCGCAAGGCCCAGCGCGAGGCCTACGGCTGGTGGGAGCGCCTGCGCTGGTTCGAGAAGCCGACGATCGCCATGGTCAATGGCTGGTGCTTCGGCGGCGCTTATGGCCCGCTGTTCGCCTGCGACCTCGCCTTCGCGGCGGAGGACGCGCAGTTCGGCCTGTCCGAGATCAACTGGGGCATCCTGCCGGGCGGCGGGGCGAGCAAGATCATCACCGAGCTTACCGGCTTTCGCAATGCCATGTACCACGCGATGATGGGCGAGAACATCGACGGCCGGAAGGCCGCCGAATGGGGCCTGGTCAACGAGGCGGTTGCCGCCGACCGGCTCCAGGCCCGGGTGGTCGAGGTCGCCAAGGTCCTCCTCGGCAAGAACAAGGAGGCCCTGCGCGCCACCAAGTGGGCGATCCGCCGGGTGCGCGAGATGACCTACGACAATGCCGAGGACTACCTGATCCGCGCGCAGGAGGCGGCGAACATGTTCGACGCCGAGGGCCGCAAGGAGGCGACTCGCCAGTTCATCGACGAGAAGACCTTCAAGCCGGGGCTGGGCGCCTACGATCTCGGCAAGCAGAAGGACTGAGCCGCTAAGGAACGGGTGAGGAAAGAGGAAGAAAGGCCAGGACCGCGATGCTCCGGATCGATCCCGTCGCCACCCATGCCGGCGCCTCGCCGAACCGGCCCGCGATCGTCGATGCCGAGGACGGCCGGCGCTGGACCTATCGCGAGCTGGACCGCGCGGTCGACCGCCTGGCCGCCGTCCTCGCCGGCCAGTTCGGCCCGGCGAGCGGGGTGCGGATCGCGACCCTGGCCCGGAACTGCCCGGAGATGGTCATCCTCCAGCTCGCCTGCATGCGGGCCGGGGCGATCTTCGTGCCGTTCAACTGGCGCCTCGCGCCAAGCGAGATCGCGGTGCTGGCGCAGGACGCCGCGCCGGAGATCGTGTTCCACGATCCCGAGCTTGCCGTGCCGGCCGCGGTGCCGCGGGCCTGGCCGATCGGTGAGCTGCTGAACCTCGGCGAGGAGGGCGCCCGCCCGGCTCCTGAGGCGCGCCGCCCATTCGAGGCGGTGACGACGCTGCTCTACACCTCGGGCACCAGCGGACGGCCCAAGGGCGTCATGCTCTCCGACGCCAACGCCTTCTGGGGCTGCACCAACTTCATCGGCGGCAACGATGTGTCGTGCGCGAGCGTGTTCCTCTGCGACATGCCGCTGTTCCACACCGCCGGCCTGTTCGCGGCGACGCGGGTACCGCTCCAGGCCGGAGCGGTCGTGCTGATCTCGCGCGGGTTCGATCCGGACCGGACGCTGGCCCGGCTGGCCGACCCGGCGCTCGGCGTCACGCACTATTTCTCGGTCCCGCAGATGGCCGCGACGATCTGGAACCGCCCGGACTTCGAGCCCGCCAAGCTGCGCTCGCTGGTGAGCTGGACCCTGGGCGGCGCACCCAATCCGCGCGCCCAGACCGAGCGCTTCGTCGGCGCGGGCGTGCCGATCCTCGAAGGCTTCGGCATGACCGAGACCGGCTCCAACTTCGGGATGCCGCCGCACGACCTGGCGCGGGTCCTGGTCAAGGCGGGAAGCTGCGGCCTGCCATTCCTGGCGATCGAGGCGAAGATCGCCGACGACGCGGGCAACGCCCTGCCGGACGGCGAGAAGGGCGAGCTGTGGCTGCGCGGCCCCAGCGTCAGCCAGGGCTACTGGAACCAGCCCGAGCTGACCGCCCAGGCCTTCCGCGACGGCTGGTTCCTGACCGGCGACGCCGCGGTGCGCGACGCGGACGGGTTCTATTCGATCGTCGACCGCAAGAAGGACATGTTCATCTCTGGCGGCGAGAACGTCTATCCGGCCGAGGTCGAGGCGGCGCTGGCCGAGCTGGCCGAGGTGGCCGAGGCCGCCGTCGTCGGCGTGCCCGACGCACGCTGGGGCGAGGTCGGGCGCGCCTATGTCGTGCCGGTCGCCGGCCGCGAGATCACCGCCGAGCAGGTCGTCGGTCACTGCCTGGCGCGCCTCGCCAAGTTCAAGGTCCCGGCCAGCGTCGTCATCACCGACCAGGTGCCGCGCACCGCCTCGGGCAAGGTCCAGAAGCATGTGCTGCGCGACCGTGCGCTGGCGGAAATGAGCGAAGGCGGAGCCTGAGCGATGGCCGAGGCTTTCTTATGGCCCGACCCGAGATCGAATTGGCTCGGTCCCGCTTTATTCCCCACCAGTTCCGCCAGTCGCCGCCTCCCGGCGCGCGCGCGGACAGAGGACGAGAAAGACCGCCCATGAAGACCGAGGTTGCGATCATCGGCGCGGGGCCGGCGGGTCTCTTGCTGGGCCACCTGCTGCGGGCCGAGGGCATCGCCTGCGTGGTGCTCGAGCGGCGGACGCCCGACTACGTGCTCGGCCGCATCCGCGCCGGGGTGCTGGAGCAGGTCACGGTCGGGCTGATGGAGCGCCTCGGGCTCGATGCGCGGCTCAAGGCCGAGGGGCTGCCGCACGACGGCTTCAACCTCGCCGACGGCGAGCGGCTGATCCGCATCGATCTCGCCGAGCTGACCGGCCAGCAGGTCGTGGTCTATGGCCAGACCGAGCTGACCCGCGACCTGATGGACGCCGCGCCCGAGCGCGGCCTGGAGGTGGTCTATGCGGCCGAGGACGTCGCCCTCCACGATGTCGCGGGCGACGCCCCCTACGTCACCTGGCGCAAGGACGGCGCGGAGCATCGGCTCGACGCGCGCTTCGTCATCGGCTGCGACGGGTTCCACGGTCCCTCGCGCCGCATGGTCCCGGCAGGCGTCGGGCGCGAGTACGAGCGGGTCTATCCCTTCGGCTGGCTCGGGATCATGGCCGACGTCCCGCCCTGCAACCACGAACTGATCTACGCCAACCACGCGCGCGGCTTTGCGCTCGCCTCGATGCGCAGCCAGGCGCGCAGCCGCTACTACATCGACGTGCCCGTGACCGAGCGGATCGAGGACTGGCCCGACGAGCGGGTGTGGGACGAGCTGGCGTTGCGCCTCGGTCCGGAGGCGGCCGCGCACATCACCCGCGGACCCTCGATCGAGAAGCCGATCGCGCCGCCCCGCTCCTTCGTCTTCGAGCCGATGCGCCACGGCAGCCTGCTGCTCTGCGGGGATGCTGCGCATATCGTGCCGCCGACCGGGGCCAAGGGACTGAACCTCGCCGCCTCGGACGTCCACTATGCGGCCGAGGCGCTGGTCGGCTTCTTCAAGCGCAACGATCCAGAGGCCATCGCGGCCTATTCGGCCAGGGCGCTGTCCCGCGTGTGGAAGTCGGAGCGGTTCAGCTGGTCGCTGACCCGACTTATGCACCGCTTTCCCGAGGACGGGCCGTTCGAAAGGGCGATGCAGGTTGCCGAACTGGACTATATCGCATCGAGCCGCGCCGCGCAGACGGCCATCGCGGAAAACTACGTGGGCTTGCCGGTCTGATCTTGCCCGGCCGGCGGGAGGAGAGGTGAGGAATGGCTGACGCTGCCGCCGCGTCGCGCGATCCGCGCGCGATCATGTCCAATGCGCCGATGACCCCGCGCCAGTACCTCGCCATCGCGATGTGCGTGGCGCTCAATGCGCTTGACGGGTTCGACGTGCTCTCGATCAGCTTCGCCTCGCCGGGCATCGCCAGGGAATGGGGCATAGACCGGGCCGCGCTCGGCGTGGTCCTGTCGATGGAGCTGATCGGCATGGCGGTGGGCTCGATTCTGCTCGGCCATATCGCCGACCGGATCGGCCGGCGGCCGACGACGATCGGCTGCCTGGTCATCATGGCGGTCGGCATGTTGAGCACCACCCACGTCGGCTCGATCGAGGCCCTCGCCGCGACCCGGCTGTTCACCGGGCTCGGCATCGGCGGGATGCTGGCGACGACCAACGCCTTCGTTGCCGAATATGCCAACGACCGGGCGCGCGGCGCGGCGGTGGCGGTCATGGCGGCGGGCTATCCGATGGGCGCCATCGCCGGCGGCTCGATCGCCAGCCACCTGCTGGTCAACGGCGACTGGCGCGACGTGTTCTACTTCGGCGCGATCGCGACCATCGTCCTGCTGCCGCTGATCCCGCTGCTGATGCCCGAGCCGGTCGGCTCGCTGCTCCAGCGCCGCCCGGCCGACACGCTCGGCCGGGTCAACCGCTCGCTACGCGCGCTGGGCCACGAGACCGTCGACGCGCTGCCTCCGGTCGAGCCCACCGCGCCCAAGGCCGGCCCGCGCGAGCTGTTCTCGCCGCGCCTGCGGGGCATCACCCTGCTGCTGACTGCGGGCTACTTCCTCCACGTCCTGACCTTCTACTTCATCATCAAATGGGTGCCGAAGATCGTCGTCGACATGGGCTTCTCGCCCGCGGCAGCGGGCGGCGTGCTGGTCTGGGCCAATGTCGGCGGGCTGCTCGGCAGCCTGCTGTTCAGCGCGCTGAGCCTGCGTTTCGCGGTGCGCGGGCTGCTGATCGCGGCCATGCTCGCCTCGGTGGTGATGATCGCCGTCTTCGGCCAGGGCCAGGCCGACCTCGCCGGCCTGTCGTGGGCGGCGGCGGCGGGCGGCTTCTGCACCAATGCCGGGATGGTCGGCCTCTATGCGATCGTCGCCGCCTCCTTCCCGACCGCGGTGCGCGGCGGCGGGACCGGCTTCGTGATCGGCGTCGGCCGCGGCGGCGCGGCGCTGAGCCCGATCCTCGCCGGATTGCTGTTCGCGGGCGGGCTGGGCCTGCCGGTGGTCGCGGCGGTCATGGCCTGCGGCTCGCTGCTCGGCGCCCTGGCGATCCTCGCGCTACCGAAGAGGGAAGCGGAAGGGCATTGACCTCGGATCCTCCCTGTTCGCGAAGCGAATGGGGAGAGGGACTGCCGATTGCTTGCACTCCCATTCCGTTTGTCACCCCGGACTTGATCGGGGTCCCGCTTTCCTGTTCCGGCGTCGCGCAGGAAGAAGCGGGGCCCCGGATCAAGTCCGGGGCGACGAGG
>CALLNA010000045.1 GCA_938005655.1 uncultured Novosphingobium sp. | reverse complement strand
CCTGTTCGACCTCCAGGACCTCGGCTGCCGAATCTACACCTTCGTCACCACGCTGCTCTACCTGCTGGAAGCGGCAGCGGCGCGGGGCAAGGCGGTCTGGGTGCTGGATAGGCCCAATCCCGCCTGTCGCCCGATTGAGGGCACGATCCTGCTCCCCGGGCAGGAGAGCTTCGTCGGCGCCGGGCCGTTGCCGATGCGGCACGGGCTGACGCTGGGCGAGATGGGGCGCTGGTTCGTCGAGCACTTCGGCCTCGACGTCGATTACCGCGTGATCGAGATGGCGGGCTGGACGCCTCAGGCCGGGCCCGGCTTCGGTTGGCCGGAGAGCCGGATCTGGGTCAATCCCAGCCCCAACGCCGCCAACCTCAACATGGCGCGCGCCTATGCCGGGACGGTCATGCTCGAAGGCGCGACGCTGAGCGAAGGGCGCGGCACGACGCGGCCGCTGGAAGTCCTGTTCGGCGCGCCGGATATCGACGCCAGGGCCGTGCTGGCCGAGATGCGGCGGCTCGCGCCCGACTGGTTGGCGGGGTGCGCCCTGCGCGAGTGCTGGTTCGAGCCGACCTTCCACAAGCACGCCGGGTCGCTATGCAATGGGCTGATGATTCATGCCGAGGGACCGTTCTACGACCATGCCCGGTTCCGCCCCTGGCGGTTGCAGGCATTGGCCTTCAAGACGATCCGCGCGCTCTATCCCGACTATCCGATCTGGCGGGACTTCCCCTACGAGTACGAATACGAGCGCCTGGCGATCGACGTCATCAACGGTGGCCCGGCGCTGCGCGAGTGGGTGGACGACGCCGGGGCGGAGCCGGGCGACCTCGATCGGATCGCCGCCGCGGACGAGGCGGCCTGGGCCGAGCGGGTGCGGCCGCTGCTGATCTACGCATGATGAACGACGAGGACGGGGCAGGGGCATGAACAGGCGGAGCGGGCTGGGGCTGACGCTGGGCGTGCTGCTCGTCGTCTATGTGTTCAATTTCCTCGACCGCCAGATCATGACGATCCTCGCCGAGCCGATCGCCCGCGACCTGGGGCTCAACGATACGGAGATCGGAGTCCTCACCGGCCTGTCCTTCGCCCTGCTCTATTCGACCCTCGGCCTGCCGATCGCCCGCCTGGCGGACCGGCCGACGACCGACCGGGTGAAGCTGATCGCCGCCGCTGTGGCCGTCTGGTCGGTGGCGACCGCGCTGTGCGGCGGGGCGCGCAGTTTCGTGCAACTGGCGGTGGCCCGCGTCTTCGTCGGCGTGGGCGAAGCGGGCGGGACGCCGCCCGCGCATTCGCTCATCACCGACGTCGCCGCGCCGGAGAAGCGGGCACGGGCCTTCGCCCTCTATCAGCTCGGGCCGCCGATCGGCGGGCTGATCGGCATGGTGCTCGGCGGCTTCCTCGCCGGGACGCTGGGCTGGCGCACGGCCTTCGTCGCCGTGGGCCTGCCGGGCCTGGCGCTCGCCCTGCTCGTCGTCCTGCTGCTGCGTGATCCGCGGCGCTCGGGCGGGCAGGCGGCGCAAGCCGCGGCCCTGCCGCTGGGCGAGGCGCTGCGGCAGATACTCGCCTCGAAGGCCATGCGCCTGCTGCTGACCACGGCAGGCTTCGCCTCCTTCGCCACCTACGGGGTGCTGATCTGGACGACGATCTTCTTCCAGCGCAGCCATCATCTGACCCCCGCCGAGACGGGCCTGTGGTTCGGCCTGGTCAACGGCCTCGGCTCGATCCTCGGCGTCTGGCTCGGCGGCCAGATCGGCGATCGGCACCGTGCCAGAGGCAACCAGCACCTGCTGACCGTGCCCGCGCTGACCCAGATGCTGTCGGTCCCCTTCCTCCTCGCCGCCTTGCTCATGCCGGACTGGCGCGTCTCGATGGCCCTGTTCTTTCCCGCGGTCGTCTTCAACTGGATCTACGTCGCGCCTTACTACAGCGCGGTGCAGGGTCTGGTTCCACCGGCCTCGCGAGCCGTGGCGAGCGCGGCGATCCTGCTTCTCCAGAACCTGATCGGCCTCGGCTTCGGCCCCGTCCTGCTGGGCTTCTGCTCCGACCTACTCAAGCCCGGCTACGGCGCCGAGAGCGTCCGCTACGTCCTGTTCATCGCCGGCCTGGTCTCGCTGGTCGCCGGGCTGCTGCTATGGCGCGCGCGGCGTTACCTGCCCGCCGAGCTGGATCGTCACGCGGGGGCGTAGGCCGCATCGCCGAACAGGACCGAGGTCATCGACAGGGCTCCGTCGACCGTATCGTTGAAGATCGCTGCGTCATCGTCCGGCAGGCGCGCGCCGACGGCATAGAGCAGCGGCAGATAGTGTTCGCCGCTGTTCACCGCGCGGCGGGCGTCTTCATCGGCGAGGTCGAGCAGGGCCGCGCGATCGTCGGCCAGCAAGGCGGCGTTGATCCGGTTCTGGAAGGCCGTTGCCCAGACCGGAACCGTGCCTTGCGATTGCCGCCACAGGGCCAGGTTGTGCACCACGTTGCCGCTCGCGACTATCAGCACGCCTTCGTCCCGCAGCGGTGCGAGGCGCTCGGCCAGCGTCAGGTGCTGGGCTGGCGAAAGCTGCCGGTCGAGGCTCATCGCGACCATCGGGATGTCGGCCTGCGGATACATCGGCTGCACGACGCCCCAGGCACCATGGTCGAAGCCCCAGCCATCGTCCCGGATCACCCGGTCGTGGCCGAGCAGCGCGGCGACCCGCTCGACCAGCCCGGGCGAGCCCGGCGCGGGATAGCGGATGTCGAACAGCTCCTGCGGGAAGCCGCGGAAGTCGTGGATCGTGCGTGGCGCGTCGCCCGCAGTCAGGTGGGTCGCGCCGCCGGTTTCCCAGTGCGCGGTAATCGCCAGCATCGCCTCGGGCCGGGGTAGCCGTCGTCCCAGCTCCTGCCACGCACGCCGCTCGGGCACGTCGCTGATCGTGGTCATCGGCGAACCGTGACCGAGGAAGAGAACGGGAAGGCGCTGGGTCATGCCCGCCATATGGGAGGCGCCCGCCGCCGCCTCAATGCTTCTTGCGCGTCAGCTCTCGCATCGCATCGTCCAGCCCGCCCAGCGTCAGGGGGAACATCGAGCCGTTCACCAATTGCTGGATGACCTTGGTCGAGGACGAGAACTCCCACTGCTTCTCGGGCGTCGGGTTCAGCCAGACCGTCGCCGGATAGGTGTTCGTCACCCGTTGCAGCCAGACCGCGCCGGCCTCCTCGTTGAAGTGCTCGACCGAACCACCCGGATGGGTGATCTCGTAGGGGCTCATCGAGGCGTCGCCGACGAAGATCACCTTGTAGTCGTGCCCGTACTTGTGGAGCACGTCCCAAGTCGGCGTCCGCTCGGAGAAGCGGCGGCGGTTGTCCTTCCACACGCCCTCGTAGAGGCAGTTGTGGAAGTAGAAGAACTCCAGGTTCTTGAACTCGGCCGTGGCCGCGCTGAACAGCTCCTCGACCAGCTTGATGTGCGGGTCCATCGAGCCGCCGACGTCGAGGAACAGCAGCACCTTCACCGCATTGTGCCGCTCGGGCCGCATGCGGATGTCGAGCCAGCCCTGCTTGGCCGTGCCCTCGATCGTCGCGTCGAGATCAAGCTCCTCGGCCGAGCCCTCGCGGGCGAAGCGGCGCAGGCGGCGCAGCGCGACCTTGATGTTGCGGGTGCCCAGCTCCTTGGTGTTGTCGAGGTTGGCGAACTCGCGTTTCTCCCAGCCCTTGATCGCCCGCCCGTGCTTGCCTTCGCCGCCGATGCGGATGCCCTCGGGATTGTAGCCGGCGTGACCGAAGGGCGAGGTGCCGTTGGTGCCGATCCACTTGTTGCCGCCCGAATGGCGCTTCTGCTGCTCCTCGAGCCGCTGCTTGAGCGTCTCCATGATCTCGTCCCACGAGCCGAGGGCCTTGATCTGCTCCATCTCCTCCTCGGAGAAGAATCGCTCGGCGACCTTTTTCAGCCAGTCCTCGGGGATGTCGACCGGCTGCTGGCCATAGTCGGTGAGCAGGCCCTTGAAGACCTTGTTGAAGACCTGGTCGAAGCGGTCGAGCAGCCCCTCGTCCTTCACGAAGGTCGCGCGGGAGAGGTAGTAGAACGCCTCGGGCGTCTGCTCGATCACCTGCTTGTCCAGCGCTTCGAGCAGGGTCAGGTGCTCCTTGAAGCTCGCCTGGATGCCGGCGGCGCGAAGCTCGTCGATGAAGTTGAAGAACATGGGAACGCGCCTTAGCCGAAGTGCCGGCCATAGGACAATCATTCCGGCCGCGCAGGCCGCCCCGAGAACTGCCGCGACAGCGCGTGATAGAGCTTGGGCCGGCAGACGCGCGAGCTGATCCAGTCGGCGATCAGCGCGGTGGCGAACAGCGGCAGGATCATCGAGCGCTCGGCGGTCATCTCCATCATGATGATCGAGGCGGGCAGCGGCGCCCCGACGACCCCCGTGAAATAGCCCGCCATGCCGAGCAGCACAACCGCCCCGGCCGGGGCGGCGGGGATGAGCTCGGCCAGCAGCCGCCCCAGGCCCGCGCCGACCGACAGCGAAGGCGCGAAGATTCCGCCGGGCGCGCCGCTGAGCGCGGTCGCGAGCGAGGCGAGGAACTTGGCCGGGCCGAACAGCAGCGAGGCGTCCTCTCCGCCAAGCAGCGCCTTGGTCGTCTCGTAGCCGGTGCCCCAGGTCTGGCCGTGGGTCGCAACGCCCATGACCGCGACGACGAGGCCGCAGGTCCCGGCCAGGACCAGGGGATGGGACCGGGTCCAGGCCAGCACGGGCGAGCCTGCCCAGGCAAAGGCGATGAGCGTGCGCGAGAACAGCCCGCCAGCCACGCCGCCGACCACCCCGGCCAGTGGCGCGACGATGATCATGTCCTGCACCGGGAGCGCCTGGCTCATCGTGCCGAAATAGACGTAGTCGCCGGCGAGGCCGAGGCTGACCATGCCCGAGATCATCACCGCGGCCATGACGAAGACCGCGACCTTCTGCTCGAAGGCCGAGGCCAGCTCCTCGATGGCGAAGGCGACGCCGGCTAGCGGCGTGTTGAACGCGGCCGCGACCCCCGCCGCGCCGCCTGCGATGATCACGCCGGCCGTGACCGGAACCCGCAGCCAGCGGTGCACGGCGGCCATCACCGCGGCGCTGATCTGCACGGTCGGCCCCTCGCGGCCGACCGAACCGCCGACGCAGAGGATCGCGATCGTGCCCGCGAACTTCGCGGCGGAGGTCCGCAAGGAGATCAGCGGGCCGGTGGCCCCGGCTCCGGGGTTATGGCCGGCGGAGATCGCCTGGGGAATGCCCGATCCCCGGGCCTCGGGATACCAGCGCCGGGTCAGGTGGACCACGATGACGAAGATCGCCGGAGTCAGGACCAGCGGCGCATAGGGCGACAGCGCTTGCGCCCGCGCGAACCCGGCTTGCGCCAGCTCGCCGCAGCGGGCGAAGACGATCGCGACCAGGCTGAGCAGGACCGCGCCGCAGACGGCGGCTAGCCGCGCGCGGAGCTTCGGCGCGATCGTCTCGATGGAATGCAGCGGCACGGTACGCCCTTAACGCCCAATCCCTTGCCGTTTCAACGGCGGAGAAACCTCAATCGGCAGAAACGGGCGGCGGTGCGGGCGGCTGTTGCGGGAACTGCGCCATCTCCGCATCGATGACGGCCCATTCCGGCGCCTCGTCGGTCCAGATCGCGGTGTCCGGCTTCAGCCCGTGCGGCTCGTCGATCGCGCCGAAGCGCACGGTCAACAGGTGCGGACGGGCCGAGCTTTGCGCGGTCAGGTGGACGCCGCAGGACGGGCAGAACCATTGAGTCAACGTATTGCCGCTCGCCGCGAGATAGGCGTGGCTGGCGAGCTGGCCGGCGATCGCCACGTCCTCGGTCCGAAGGGCGGCGTTGTTGGCCGGGCCGCCGCCAGCGACCTGGCGGCATTGGCGGCACCAGCACTGGCGGGTCAGCACGGGCTCGCCGGCCATCGCCAGCGTCACCTGCCCGCAGGCGCAGCGGCCGGTGTAGGCGGTCATTGCGGGCCTTTCGGGAAGTGCGGCAGGCCGGGGTCGAGCGTGGCCCAGCTCGGCGCGCTCTCGGTCCAGATGATCGCGGTCGGGGCCATCAGCTCCGGATCGTCGAGTGTCCCGGCGCGGATGCGCATCGGCAGGCCCTTGGGCTCGACCGTGCGGCTGTACATCTGCGCGCCGCATCCGGTGCAGAAGCCCCGCTCGACCGTGTTGCCGTTGTCGGCGGTCATGCGGAAGGTGCCGACCTCGCCCTCGTAGCGCACCGCCTCCTCGGGAAAGAGCACGTTCACGGTTCCCGAGCCGCTGGCGATGTACTGGCAATCCCGGCACCAGCATATCCGCGCGCCGACCGGCTCGGCCTCGGCCGTGAAGCGGACCTGGCCGCAGAGGCAGTGGCCGGTGTGGGTCATAGAGCGCAATCCTTGTCCCGCGGCCGGTTGAGCGCCGCGACGAGAATGAACGAGACGTACATCAGCAGATACCAGGCGCCCAGCTTTTCCGGCGCCACCATCGCCCAGCCATGCCTCTGGCTCGGATATATCCAGGCGTGGGAGAAGGTCGCGATGTTCTCCGCCAGCCAGATGAAGGCGGAGACCAGGAAGAAGCCGACGATCAGCGGCATCCAGCGGTCCTCGCGCCAGACCCGGAACCAGACCCGGGTGCGCCAGAACAGCACGGCGAGCGCCGCGAACAGCGCGATGCGCATGTCCGGCAGCCAATGATGGGCGAAGAAATTCACGTAGATCGCCGCCGCCAGGAGCTGCGAGGCCAGGACGTTGGGATACCGCGTGAAGCGAAAGTCGAATATCCGCCAGACGCGCGCCATGTAGCTGCCGACCGCCGCGTACATGAAGCCCGAGAACAGGGGGACGCCGCCGATCCGCAGGAGGCTGGCCTCGGGATATTCCCAGGACCCGAGCGCCGTCTTGAACAGCTCCATCGCCGTGCCGACGACATGGAACAGGAAGATCACGCGCGCCTCGCGCCAGGTCTCCAGGCGGAAGGCGATCATGCCGAGCTGGATGGCCACGGCTCCGACGGTCAGGAAATCGTAGCGGGCAAGCGCGGCGCTTCGCGGGTAGAGCAGATGGGTGCCGAGCAGCAGCGCCAGCATCAGCGCCCCGAACAGGCAGGCCCAGCCCTGCTTGAAGCCGAACAGCAGGAATTCGTAGAGCCACGAGCGCCAGCCGGGTGGCGGCGCATAGGCTTCGAGCCGCCGACGGATCGCGGCGAAGCGGGTGTGGCCGGGGCTCGAGCCGCCGCTCCCCGGTGGAGCGTGGATGTTACGCCCCCTGTCGCCGCGCCATGAAGGCGAGCCGCTCGAACAGCATGATGTCCTGCTCGTTCTTGAGCAGCGCGCCGTGGAGGGGCGGGATCGCCTTGGTCGGGTCCCTGTTCTGGAGGACGTCGAGCGGCATGTCCTCGTTCAGCAGCAGCTTCAGCCAGTCCAGCAGCTCGCTGGTGCTCGGCTTCTTCTTGAGGCCCGGCACCTCGCGGACCTCGTAGAACACTTCCATCGCCTTGGTGACGAGGGCCTTCTGGATGCCGGGGAAGTGGACGTCGATGATCGCCTGCATCGTCTCGCGGTCAGGGAACTTGATATAGTGGAAGAAGCAGCGGCGCAGGAAGGCGTCGGGCAGCTCCTTCTCGTTGTTC
>CALLNA010000044.1 GCA_938005655.1 uncultured Novosphingobium sp. | reverse complement strand
CAACCAGATGTACAAGGGCGAGGCCGACTGGGCCTTCGTCCGCAAGGTAAAGGAAGCGGTCGCCCTGCCGGTGATCGTCAACGGCGACATCTGCGGCATCGCGGACGCTGCCCGGGCGTTGGAGCAATCGGGCGCGGACGGGCTGATGATCGGGCGCGGCGCCTACGGCAAGCCCTGGTTGCTCGGCCAAGTGATGCATTGGCTGAACGGGGGCGGGTCACTCGCCGATCCGACGCTTGACCAGCAATTACCTTTGATTCTTGAGCATTATGAGGCAATGCTCCAGCATTACGGCAAGGATACCGGGGTCAAGATGGCCCGCAAGCACCTCGGCTGGTACACCAAGGGCCTGCCCGGCTCGGCCGAGTTTCGCAATCGGGTGAACTTCGTCGACGATGCGGACGAGGTCATGCGCTCCTTGCGCGAATTCTACGCGCCCAACCTTCAGCGCCTGGCGGCATGACGTCACTGCTCGACGCGCAGCGCCTGCTCGCCAGCCTGCCGCTGGCGGTGGTGCTGCTGGCGCCGGGGCAGCGGATCAACTGGGTGAACCCGGCCGCCGAGCAGTTCTTCGGGCAGAGCCTGCGCCGCCTCAATGGGCGGCAGTTGCAGGACGTCGTCGGCTTCGACGAGCCGCGGCTGACCGAGCGCCTCTCGGACGGCGAAGCGCCGATCTCGGCGCGGGACATCGGGGTCACGGTGCCGGGGCAGGGCGCGCGGCGGCTTGACGTCACGATCACCCCGATCGTCGACGAGTCGGGCTGGCAGCTCGTGACCCTGCACGACAGCACGACCTCCGAATCGCTGGGCGAGGATGGCGGCGCCAGTGAGAACGTGGTGCTGCGCGCGCCCGAGATTCTCGCCCACGAGATCAAGAACCCGCTCGCGGGGATTCGCGGCGCGGCGCAGCTCCTCGCCCGCAAGGTCGGCGAAAAGGACCGGGCGCTGACCAGCCTGATCGCCGACGAGGTCGACCGCGTCGCCAAGCTGATCGACCAGATGCAGACCCTGAGCCGCCGCACCGCCGAGCCGGTCGCGCCTTGCAACTTGCACGAGGCGGTGCGCCGGGCCAGCGCCGTCATCACCGCGGCGAGCACGGCCAGCGAGGCCACGGGGCCGCGAATCGAGGAGGAGTTCGACCCTTCGCTGCCACCCGTGCTCGGCAGCTCGGACGGGCTCGTCCAGGTGCTTATCAACCTGCTCTCCAATGCCCGCGAGGCTTGCCGGGACGTGGCCAATCCGCGGATCGTGGTGCGGACCCGCTTCGCCAGCGGCCTCCAGTTGCACACTTCGGCCGAGGGCAAGCCGGTGCGCCTGCCGATCGAGCTGCGCGTCAGCGACAACGGCCCCGGCATCGATCCGGCCATGCGCGACCACGTCTTCGAGCCCTTCGTGACCACCAAGAAGAGCGGGCAGGGGCTTGGCCTGGCGCTGGTCCGCAAGCTGGTTCGCGACATGAACGGCCGCATCACCCACGATCGCGACGACGCGGCGGGCTGGACCCATTTCCGCATCCACCTGCCGCTCGCCACCGAGACGCGGGCCAGGCGAGGGAAGGCGGCATGAGCATCCTGCTGGTCGAGGACGACGAATCGATCGCCATCGTCATCACCGCGGCGCTGGAGGCGGAGGGCTTCCACGTCGACCGCTGCGACAGCGTCGCCGAGCGCGACCGGCTGCTGGCCCAGAACGCCTACCGGGCGCTCGTCACCGACGTCATCCTGACCGACGGCGACGGGATCGAGACCCTGGGCGCGGTGCGGGCGCTCCATCCCAAGCTGCCGATCATCATCCTCTCGGCGCAGAACACCCTCGATACGGCGGTGCGGGCAAGCGACACCGGCGCCTTCGAATACTTCCCCAAGCCCTTCGACCTCGATGAGCTGGCGCGGACCGTCCACCAGGCGATCGGCGCGGGCAGCGCGGGCGAGGCCGGCCTGGACGAGGAGCCGGACGGGCAGGGCTTGCCGCTGGTCGGACGCAGCGCGCCGATGCAGGCGGTCTATCGCATGATAACCCGCGTCCTGCGCAACGACCTGACCGTGCTGATCCTGGGCGAGAGCGGCACCGGCAAGGAGCTGGTCGCCGAGGCGATCCACCAGCTCGGCCAGCGCCGCACCGGGCCCTTCGTCGCGGTCAACACCGCGGCGATCCCCGCCGAGTTGATCGAGAGCGAGCTGTTCGGGCACGAGAAGGGGGCCTTCACCGGCGCGGTCGCCCAGCATATCGGCAAGTTCGAGCAGGCGGCGGGGGGCACCCTGTTCCTCGACGAGATCGGCGACATGCCGATGCAGGCCCAGACACGGCTGCTACGCGCCCTGCAATCGGGTTCGATCCGCCGCGTCGGCGGGCGCGAGGAGGTGCGGATCGACGCCCGCATCATCGCCGCGACCAACAAGGACCTGGAACCGCTGATCGCCGCCGGCCAGTTCCGCGAGGACCTCTATTACCGGATCAACGTCGTCCCGATCCATCTGCCGCCGCTGCGCGAGCGGCCCGACGACATCGAGGCGCTGGCCCGGCACTTCCTGGGCCTGGCCGCGAACGAAGGCCTGCCCCGCCGCCACCTGACCGCCGACGCGGCGGCCCTGCTCGCCCGCCAGCCCTGGCGCGGCAACGTGCGCGAGCTGCGGAACTTTATCTACCGCCTGGCCCTGCTGGCCCGCGAGGACATGGTCGACGCCGCGGCTCTGGAACCGCTGCTCGCCCAGAGTGCGCGGGCCGAGGAAACACCCGATGAAGCGGCCACGCTGGACGGCGCCGTGGCAGGCTGGCTGCGGCGGACGAACCCGGCGCAGGGCACCGTCTACGACACGGCGCTTGCCGCCTTCGAGCGGCCGCTGTTCGCGCAGGTCCTCGCCTCGACCAACGGCAACCAGCTTCGCGCCGCCCAGGTTCTCGGGATCAATCGCAACACCCTGCGCAAGCGGCTCGGCGAGCTGGCGCTCGATCCCGACAGCTTCGTCCGGCGCGGCTGACCGACCACGGAAAAGTCCTTGCAAATCGGCAACAGTGATGTTGTGACTATGCAACGATCATGACCAAGCAACAGTCCGGATATAGGCGCTGGCCTCGATGGTCGCGGCGAATGCAGATCGCGGCGCGGCGCGCCAACGTCTTCGCCGTGATCGAGGCCGTGGCGATCCTCGCCTTCCTGGCCGCCACGGTCACGACCTGGATCGTCCTCACCACCCAGACCGGCAAGGGCGAGCTGCTGCCTTCCAGCCTGACCGCGACCCTGCTGATCGGCACGCTGGTCCCGGCCATGGCGATCCTCGTGCTGCTCGGGCGGCGCATGGCGCTGCGCCGCGCGGCCGAGACGATCGGCGGCACCGGGCGGATGCACGTCCAGCTCGTGTTCCTGTTCTCGCTGGTCGCGGCGCTGCCGACGCTGCTGGTCGTGATCTTCGCCTCGTTCCTGTTCCAGACCGGCGTCGAGTTCTGGTTCTCCGACAACTCGCGCGGGATGCTGGAGAACGCCAACAAGCTGGCCAAGGGATACTACGAGCAGAGCCAGCGCGACGTCAGCAACGAGACGATCATGATGGCCGGCGACCTGCGCTACATCCTCAGCGAGACGACGCTGGCCGATCCCAAGTTCGCGGAAGGCTTCGCCAATCAGGTCGTCCAGCGCAAGTTCGACGAGGTGGCCATCCTCGACAAGGGGCCTGATGGCGGACTTCGCACCGCCGCGATCGTCGATCCCGACAAGAATGATCCGGTCAAGCGCGTGACCCCCGAAGAATTGCGCCAGATCGACGGCGGCAAGGCGAGCGTCGTCAAGTCCAACGCCTACCGGATCGAGGCGGTCGCGCCGATCGACCGCGAGGCGCAGGTCTATCTCTATGCCGCGCGAACCTCCGATCCGCTGGCCTTCGGCCAGGGCCAGCGCGCCGAGAACATCGTCCGGGCCTATCAGATGCTGACCCAGCGCGCGCGCGTCTTGCAGCTCCGGTTCAACGTCGCCCTGTTCGTCGCCTCGCTGGCCCTGGTCGGGCTCGCGGTGTGGTTCGCGTTGCGCTTCGCCGACCGTCAGGTGAAGCCGCTCTATCAGCTCGTTTCGGCGGCGCGCAGTGTCGGCAGCGGCAACTACGCGCTGCGCGTCGAAGGGCGCCAGGGCGCCGACGAGATCGGCCTGCTCAACCGCGCCTTCAACCGCATGACCGAGCAGATCGAGCGCCAGACCCAGGCGCTGGTCTCGGCCAACAGCCAGCTCGACGAGCGCCGCTCGTTCATCGAGGCGGTGCTCGAATCGGTGACGGCGGGCGTGATCTCGCTCGATTCCGAGGGCGCGGTCCTGCTGATGAACAGCTCGGCGCAGAAGCTGCTGCTGGAGCGGCA
>CALLNA010000043.1 GCA_938005655.1 uncultured Novosphingobium sp. | reverse complement strand
CCGCCGCGGGCCGCAATCTCGGCCATCATCTCCTTCTCGTTGGAAAGGTCGCCGTCGGTCAGGAAGATCACCTGGCGCACGCCCGGATCGTCCGGATGGTCGTCGGCCAGCGCGGCCTTCAGCGCGGGCAGCATCTCGGTGCCGCCGTTGGCCTCCAACCCTTCGGTGAACTTGCGGGCGACGGCGATCTGCTCGGGGCTGGCCCGGGTCGCATGGTCGAACAGCCGGGTCATCGTGTCGTCGAAGCGGATCACGTTGAAGCTGTCCTCCGGGCGCAGGGTGCCGAGCGCGTGGAGCAAGCTCTGCTTGGCTGCCGCCATCGATTCGCCGGACATCGAGCCGCTGTTGTCGATCACGAAGATCATCTCTCGCGGAGCGAGCTTGCCCGGCTCGACCCTGGCCTGCGGGGTGATCGTCGCCATGACGTAGCCCTGGCCGCCGAGGGTCTGGCGGAACAGGCCGATGGTCGGATCGGCACTCGCCGAGCGCCAGCGCAGCTCGAAGTCGCGATCGGCCGGCTCCTCGCCCGCCGCCAGGGTGATCGTCCGCTCGGCGGGGCCGGCCTCGGCGACCGCGATCCGGTGATAGGGGCTGATGATGTTCGCCGGCACGAAGCCTGGCGCGAGGTGGACCGTGATCGAGACCGGGTTGAGCGAGCGGCCCAGCGCCGGATCGGCGAGTGGGGCGGTGACGCGCAGCGCGTCGACGGCGGCGGCGCGGCCGGTCAGGCTATGCGGCGGGACGTAGCGCGCGCCGACGACCAGCGGCAGCCGCATGGCGAACTCGCCGCCGAGCTGGCGGACCGGCGCCTGGTACTCGATCGAGACCAGCACGGTCTCGCCGGGGCCGACATTGGCCACGCTGTTGCGGAACAGGTTGGGCCGGTCGGATTCGACGAGCCCGGCCTTGCGCCCCTCGGCCTTGGCCTGGTCGTAGATCGCCCGCGCCTCGGCCCGGCGCTTGATGTGGCCGACGATGACGCGCTGGCCGACCACCATCTTCATCGTGTCGACCGCGCCGTCGTCGGGCAGCGGATAGAGGTAGGTCGCCTCCATCCACTTGTCGCTGGTGTTGCGGAAGGCCTGAGTCACGCGGACGCGCAGGATCTGGCCGCTGACAGTCACGTCCATGTCGGTGCCGAGCCGGACCGCGGGCATGGCGGCGGCGACGCCCTTGCCCCGCAGCATCAGCGCCCCCGCCGGCGGCGGGATCGTCGACCTCGGCGCCCTGGGCGCGGGCGGAGGCGAGGCAGCTCAGGACCACGGCCATCAAGGCGATCGTGCCGATGGCGAGGCGCTTGCGGGCCTCGGCACGAAGTTCGGGCCGAAGCACGGGACGGATGGAAGGATGCGGCGACATGGGCAGGCTCCATTCTTGCGGGAGCCCTTCCGTTAGGCAGCGCGGGCGCCGGACAGCCACGCGAAATGTCCGCCTCTTTCGGCAGACGGCGGCGCAGGCTGGCGGTTCGCGACAAGGTCCTTGACGGAATGTGCGGATATGTGCGGAATTGTCCGGGGAGGACCCATGAATCAGACCGAATTGCGCACCGCGGAAAGCCAGGCGATCGCCGCGCGGCTGCGCGAGGAGCTGGCCCGGCGGCGGATCTCGCGCCAGGCCCTGGCCGACATGGCCCGGATCAGCCTGTCGACGCTGGAGAAGGCGCTATCCGGCAGCCGCCCCTTCACCCTGGCGACCGTCGTACGGATCGAGGACGTGCTCGGCGCGCCGCTCCGCCCGCAGGCCGCCGCCGTATCGGCCGACGCCCTGCTCGCGCCCGAGGCGATGGGCTCCTACAGCCGTCCGGCGGTGCGCTGGATCGAGGGCGCCTACCTGACGCTGCGCCCGGCCTTCAGCCAGCCCGATTCGATCTACGCCTACCGCACCGAAATCTTCTGGGACGAGGCGGCGAGCCACTTGCGCTTCGCCGAGAGCGAGCGCACCGACAGCACCTTCACCCAGGCCGGCTTCGTCTCGATGCCGAACCTTTCGGGCCATACCTATCTGGTGACGAGCGAGGACGGCCAGTACCGCCTGATCATGCTCGGCCGCGGCACGCGCGAGCGGCGGATGTTCGGCCTGCTCTCGACCTTGCAGGTCGGCGCAGGATCGCAGCTCGTCCCCGTCTCCTGCCCGATCGCACTGGTCCCGCCCGAGCAGGTCGAGGCCCTACGCTTCGGCCTCCTCGCCCCCGGCGAGCCGGGCTACGGCGAATACCGTGAGGTGCTGGACCGGGCGGTCGGCAGCGATTTCTGCCGATGGTACGGCTGAGGGCTCAGCCCGCCGGGTTGAAGGGCTTGCGCCGGTTGGTCAGCGGGCGGCGATAGGAGATGTCCTCCTTGCCGCGGCAGGCCGGTCCGTTGTCGAGGATGCCCGGAACGTCGGCGAAGGGGATGTCCATCGTCGGCAGCATCCCCGACCACTCGATCGCATTGGTGCGCAGCGCGATACGCCATTCGCCGCCCCGCCGCTCGAAGCGGTCGACGTAGCGGCCCCCGGCGATCCAGTTGCTGTCGTCGCGATTGCGGCCGACGAAGATGTAGTAGGTCTCGACGTGGGCGGTATCGCCCTGGATGTCGTAGGTGACGTTGAGCAGGCTGTGGTGCGTGGCGAGCTGCCCCGCCTCATGCATCGGGATCGCCCAGTCCCAGCAGCCCGCGACCGTACCGACATAGGGCCCGGCGGCCATCTCGGCGTCCTCCCAGAAGGCGGACATGTAGGTCTCGCGGCCGAAGCGATCCATGCCGCGGCTGAAGCGGGTCAGGGCGTCGAGGATGTCCTGCCGGTCGAGCAGGTCCTGGATGCGTTCGTCGCGGGACTTTCCGGTCATTTCGCGCCTCCTGCCCGCGCCATGGCGAAGCTGTACATGATGTGGTCGACATGGCCGTGGAGCCCGAAGTCGAGCACCTCGCCCTTGTCGTGGATCTCCGCCATCGCCTCTCCCACCTCGGCGATGGTCCAGGACGGGCGATAGACGCCCCTGGTCTCGGCGATGAAGCAGCGCGCGACGCGGCCGCCGATCGCGGCGATCATCTCGCCGGAAACGGAGCAATCCTCGTGGGAGAGCCAGGCGACGGCCGGGGCGACCAGCTCGGGCTCCATCGGCGGGTATTGCGAGAGGTCGAGGCCCTCGGCCATGCGGGTGACGGCGCTGGGCACAATGACGTTCGACTTGACGTCGAAATCCTCGCCTTCGAGCGCGGCCACGCTGCTGAGGCCGAGCATCCCCGACTTCGAGATGCCGTAGTTCACGCAGCGGTTGTTGCCGTAGATCCCGCCGATCGAGCTGGTCAGGACGATCCGACCGTAGCCCGCGTCGCACATCACCGGATGGGCCGCCTTGACCACGTGGAAGGCGCCCATCAGGTGGACGTCGACCACCGACTTGAAGTCCTCGTAGCTGATCTCGCGGATCGTGCCGTAGCGGACGTTGCCGGCGTTGTGGATCAGGATGTCGATCCGCCCCCAGGTGTCGAGCGCGGTTTGCACGATCGCCGCGCCGCCTTCAGGCGTGGCGACGGAGTTGGTGTCGGCCACCGCCTCGCCGCCCGCGGCCTTGATCTCGTCGACGAGTTGCTGGGCGACGCCCGCGTCGTTGCCGTCCCCCTTGATCGGCGCGCCGAGGTCGTTGACCACGACTTTCGCGCCCTGGTTCGCCAGCAGCAGCGCATAGGCCCGGCCGAGGCCCCGGCCCCCGCCGGTAATCACGGCGACGCGGCCGTCGAAACGCAGGTCAGTCATGCGGGCATCCTCCAGCGATCTTCCATCAGACCGGCTGCCAGATGGGCGAACCGCGCTTTTCGCGCAACGAGGGAATCGTCCGCCCGTCGATATCGACGATGCCGTATTCCTGCGCCACCTCGGCCGTGATCCAGGTCCCGCCCGACTTGCGCATGATGTCCGGATCGGCGAGCAGGGCGGCGAGGACGCGGCCCGGATGCTCGACCGAGGAGCGGTCCTCCATCTGGGTCGCCGCGCCGCCCTTGAGGCCGGGGATAGTGGCCAGGTTGTGCTCGGCCCGCTCGGTCATGGTCAGGCCCTGCCACAGCGAGATCGAGGCGACGTTGTGCGGCTTCAGCTCGATGGCCATGTCGCGCGCCATGCGGTCGACGCCGGACTTCACCGTGCCGAAGACCACGCCGTAGGTATAACTGACCGCCGCATAGCCGCAGATCGCGGCGATCAGGCCGGAGCCCTGCGGCACCATGATCTGCGCGGCGTGCCAGGCGGCGATGTAGTTGGAGCGCAGACCCACCTGCATCATCTCCAGGTTGGAGAGCGGCTTCTCCCAGAAGCCGCCGGGCAGGACGAGGTCCTCGGAAAGCTGGAAGGCGTTGTTGACCAGGAGGTCGAGGCGGCCCTGCTCGCGGCGGACCTGCTCGAACAGCGCGGCGATCTGGCCGTCGTCGGCGTGATCGACCTGGACGGCGATGCCGCTTCCCCCTTCGGCCGCGCCGCGCCGGTTGCACTCCTCGGCGGTCTCGCCGACCGTGCCGGGCAGCGGATACTCGCCCTTGGTCACGGTGCGGCCGGTCACATAGACGGTCGCGCCTTGCTCCGCGAGGACCATCGCGATGCCCTTGCCGATGCCGCGGCTCGCGCCGGTGACGACGGCGACCTTGCCGGTTAGCGTGCCCATACTTGCTCCCATCTCCAATTCGCGCGATCGTCGCGCATCTGCGCGGTCGTGCCAAGGATTGCCTGTCCCCGGCTTGACCGATTTGGACAATGCGTCCGTTTTTCGTCCGCCGTGCCGATATTCGCCTGAACAGGCGTCGACGCGATCCGTTCGCGGGTGTACCGCGCCGGAGGCCATGCGGGAGAAATCGATGCCGACCAAGCTGACCTTCGGATACCTCTACGATTTCCGCAATCCGGAGCCCTGGCGGCGGCCCTGGGCGGAGCTCTACGCCGAGACGCTCGACACGATCGCCTGGACCGAGACGATCGGCTTCCAGGGCGCCTGGGTGCCCGAGCATCACGGCGCCGAGGACGGCTACATGCCCTCGCCGATGATCACCCTGGCGGCCATCGCCGCGCGGACCCGGACGATGGCGATCGGCTCCGGCGTGGCGCTCGCCCCGCTGTATCACCCGGTGCGCTTCGCCGAGGACTGTGCGGTGCTCGACAACCTCGCGGGCGGCCGCCTGGAGATGGCCCTGGCGATCGGCTACCGCCGCCGCGAGACCGCCGCCTACGGCGTCGACTTCACCCGGCGGGGCGCGCGCTTCGACGAGTTCCTCGAGATCGTCCGGCGGCTCTGGGCCGGCGAGACGGTGACTTTCGCGGGCAAATACTATCAGGTCGAGAACGCCAGGATCGTGCCGCCCGCGCCGCGCGGCCAGGTGCCGCTCTACATCGGCGGCTTCGCCGAGAAGGCGTTGGCGCGCGTCGCCAAATATGCCGACGGCTACTTCGGCAACGAGGACGTCTGCGGGATGTACGCCGACAAGCTGCGGGAACAGGGCAAGGACCCCGCCGAAGCGCGCATCCGCATCCAGGGCCTGTTCGTGGCCGTCGCCGAGGACCCGGCCGCGGCGATGGAGGAGCTGGCGCCCTATTACCACTGGGTCAACAATTCCTACGGCGCCTGGCTGAACGAAGACAAGGCGATCGGCATCGACGATCCGGGGCTGAAGCCGATGGGCCTGGACGACTTCAAGCGGAGCGGCATCCTGCAAATCTGGACGCCGGAGAAGGCGATCGAGAAATTCCAGGCGATGCAGGCGCGCCTGCCGGTCGAGCACTTCATGATGATGATGCCGCCCGGCCTGCCCCAGGACCGATTCCGGCACTACGCCCGGCTCTTTGCCGAGCGGGTCCTGCCCGCCTTCCGATGAGGCCCCTCCGGTGAGCTTGGCGCCGCAGTCGGTCACGCGGGTCGTCCGCATCCTGGAGGCGCTCTGCGCGCGGCCCGGACCGGCGAGCCTCGCCGAGCTGGCGCGCGAGCTGGACACGCCCAAGTCCAGCCTTGCCGCGCTGCTGCGGGGGCTGAGCGACGAGGGCTTCGTCGTGCCCATCGACGGGGGCTGGCGGCTCGGCGCGGGCGCCTTCGGGCTCGGCAGCGCCCTGCTGGAGGCGCGGCGCCGGCTGCAATCCTCGGACCTGATCCGCGACGGGATGCGCCGCCTCGCCGACCGGACCGGCGAGACCGTGGTGCTCGGCGTGCGCGATCCCGGCGGCGAGACGATGACCTACGTCGATTCGATCGAGGGCCGCAATCCGGTCCGCTTCACGGTCTCGGTCGGGGACCGGCGGCCGCTCTACAGCACCGCCGGCGGCCGGGCGCTGCTCGCCGCCCTGCCCGAGCACGCGCTGGACGGTTATTTCGCCGCCCTGCGCCCGGCGCGGATCATCCCTACGACCGAGACGAACAAGGATGCCCTGCGAGCCGCGGTCGCCCTCGCCCGGCGCGAGGGCGTGGCCCAGACCGTCGACCAGGCCGGCGAAGGCGTGACCGGCACGGCCGCGCCGATCCGCGACGCGGCCGAGGAGCTGGTCGGCGCCCTGATCGTCGCCGCGCCGTCCGGGCGCTGGCAGGACCGCC
>CALLNA010000042.1 GCA_938005655.1 uncultured Novosphingobium sp. | reverse complement strand
TCAGCGAGAACTGGCGATAGATCACGCCGGTCGAGCCGCCGAAGAAGGCCATCGGCAGGAACACGGCGGAGAGCACCAGGGCGATCGCGACGAGGGCGACCTGAATCTCCTTCATCGATTCGATCGTCGCCTCGCGCGGGGTCATCCCCGGGTTCTCGTGCATCAGGCGCTCGACGTTCTCGACCACGACGATCGCGTCGTCGACGAGCAGGCCGATCGCCAGGACGAGCCCGAACATGGTCAGCGTGTTGATCGAGAACCCGGCGAGATAGAACACCGCGAAGGTGCCCATCAGCACCACCGGCACGGCGATCGCCGGGATCAGGGTCGCCCGCCAGGACTGGAGGAAGACGAACATCACCACGACGACCAGCGCGATCGCCTCGAGCAGGGCGATGACCACTTCCTCGACCGAGAGCTTGATGAAGGCGGTGGTGTCGTTGGCGTAGTCGTAGCTCAGCCCTTCGGGGAAGCTCTTGGCGAGTTCGGCCATCTTGGCCTTGACCAGAGTCGCGGTCTTGAGCGCGTCGGCCCCGGGGGCCAGCGAGATGCCCATACCGGCGGCGGGATGGCCGTTGAAGCTGGCGAGGCTGTTGTAGTTCTCCGCCCCGATCTCGATCCGCGCGACGTCCTTCAGCCGCACGGTCGAGCCGTCGGTCAGGGTCTTGATGACGATCTGCCCGAACTGCTCGGGGGTCTGCAACTGCGACTGGGCCGTGACCGTGGCGTTGAGGTACTGGCGGTCGCCCGAGGGCAGGCCGCCGATCTCGCCGGCCGCGACCTCGGCGTTCTGCGAGGTGATCGCGTTGACCACGTCGCTCGGCATCAGCGCCATCGCGGCCAGGCGCTGCGGATTGAGCCAGATCCGCATCGCGTGCTGCGCGCCGTAGACGTTGACGTCGCCCACCCCGTCGAGCCGCGAGAGCGGGTCCTGGAAGTTGGACACCATGTAGTCGGAGATGTCCTGCTGGCTGCGGCGGTTGCTGGCGTCGAACACGCCGACCGTCAGCAACTGGTCGGCATTGGCCTTGCTGACCCGGACGCCCTGTTGCTGGACCTGCGCGGGCATCCGCGAGATAACCGTCTGGACCTGGTTCTGGACCTGGACCTGGGCGATGTCGGGATTGACGCCCTTGTCGAAGACCACCGTCACCGAGGCCTGGCCGCGCGAGTTCGAGGACGAGCTGAAATAGAGCATCCCGTCGAGCCCGGTCAGCGATTGCTCGATGATCTGGGTGACGCTGTTCTCGACCGTCTGGGCATTGGCGCCGGGATAGGTCGCGCGGACGAAGACCTGGGTCGGGGCGATGTCGGGATATTGCGCGACCGGCAGCGAGAGCAGGCTGCCGATCCCGGCGATCATCACCACGATCGCCAGCACCCAGGCGAAGATCGGCCGGTCGATGAAGATCCGTGACATGGCCCGCGATCAGGTGCCGCGCTGGGCGGCGGCGCCCTTGGCCGCGCCGGTCGCGCCCGGGGCGCCGGAGGCCGGTGCGCCGACCGGGCCGCTGGAGCCGCCTTGGCTGCCCTGGCGCGGCGCCACCCGCTGCGGCGCGCTCGCCGGCACGGGGCGCACCGCCATGCCCTGCTTGAGGTTGTTGGTGCCTTGCAGGATCACCTTGTCGCCGGGCTTGAGCCCGCCGGTGATCACCCAGGCCTCGCCATAGGTGCGCTCGGTCTTGACCGGGCGCCGCTCGACCTTGTTGCCCTGGCCGACGACATAGACGAAGGCCTCGCCGCTGATGTCGCGTTGCAGGGCCGGCTGCGGCACGAGGTAGGCGCTGGGCTCGACCGCCTGCTCGAACACCGCCTGGACGAACATGCCGGGCAGCAGGGTGCCCTGCGGATTGGGGAACTTGGCGCGCAGCGTGACCGTGCCGGTGGCCTCGTTCACCGTCACCTCGGAGAACTGGATCGTCCCGACGAAACCGTAGGTGCTGCCGTCCTCCAGGAGCAGGCGCACCGCCGCGCCGGGCGGCAGGGCGCCCCCGCCGGCGAGCGTCCGGCGCAGTGCGAGCAGGTCCGCGGCCGACTGCTGGATGTCGACATAGACCGTGTCGAGCGTCGAGATCACCGCGAGCGGATCGGTCTGGTTGCCCGTGACCAGCGCGCCCTCGGTGAACAGCGAGCGGCCGATCCGGCCGGAGATCGGCGCGGGGACCGTGGTGAAGCGCAGGTTGATCTGCGCGGTGTTGAGCGCGGCGCGGTTCTGGGCGACGGCGGCGCGGGCCTGGCGCGCGGCGGCGGCGGCGTCGGTATAGTCCTGCTGCGCGACCGCCTGGGCGGCCGCGAGCGGCTTGTAGCGGTCCGCCTTGACCTGCGCCGCCTCGGCCGAGGCCGAGGCGCTGGCGAGGTTGGCCGAGGCCTGGGCGACGGCGGCCTGATAGAGGCTCGGGTCGATCTGGTAGAGCGGCTGGCCCTGACGCACCACCGAGCCTTCGGTGAACAGGCGGCGGTGGATCACCCCGCTGACCTGCGGCCGCACCTCGGCGGTGCGGAAGGCGTTGACCCGGCCGGGCAGGGTGGTCTGGATCGGCACCGGCCCGGGGTTGACGACGACGAAGCCGACCTGGGGCGTGCCGCGCTGCCCGCGTCCGGCGCCGGCCTGCTGGGACTGCGTGCCGCAGGCGGCGACGAGGATGATCGCAAGACATGCGACCGGCGCGCGCGCGCGAGACCACTTGCGTGCCGAAAATCCCGTCCAATTCATAGGTTCATGCCTTCGCGGCGCGGCACTGTACCGTCAAGTATCAGTTTGTCGCAATGGCTTGGCCCATGCCGGAAAATCGGGGCGCGGGAAACGGCCTTCAACGGTGCCGCGACGGGCGCCGGAAGAGCCGGGGAAACGGCCCCGGCCCGCTCCGTTCGTCTCGTCGAGAATCGCCAACGGTTCGTCGCCAGTCTATTGTCTATCAAATTGGTGGACATATCTTGGGCAAGTCGGGACGTATGTCGAGTCGACCGGCCGTCATCCGTTCATGGAGCCGCCATCATGCCCCTTCCCGCCGATAGCGCCGAACCCCTCGTCCTGACCGTTCCCGGCCTCGGCGGCAGCGGGCCGGAGCATTGGCAGACGCTGTGGGAGCGGCAACGGCCCGACTGCCGCCGGGTCGAACTCGGCATGTGGGACCGACCGCACCGCAATACCTGGGTCAACCAGCTCAACCTCGCGATCCATCGCGCCGGCCGCCCGGTGGTGCTCGCCGCGCACAGCCTCGGCTGCCTGGCCGTAGCCTGGTGGGCCAAGTACGAGCAGCCCGCGCCCGCCTATGCGCAGGGCGGCGTGGTCGGCGCCCTGCTGGTCGCGCCGCCCGAGGTCGATTTCTTCCCCCTCGACGAGCGCCTGAGCCAGTTCGCGCCGACCCCGGAGGAGGTGCTGCCGTTCCGCTCGATCCTCGTCGCCAGCCGCAACGACCCCTACATGGGCATCCGCGCCGCCCGCCGGCTCGCGCGCGCCTGGGGCAGCGAGTTCGCCGATGCGGGCGAGGCAGGGCACATCAACGCCGCGTCCGGATTGAGCGACTGGGCCTTCGGCCGGTTCCTGCTGGACCGCCTGATTCATCCACAAGCCAGCGATCCGCAAGTCGATCTACAGGGCGCCGGGGCGGAACGAAAGGCCGCGTCCGGTCTTGGGGCCTCAGGCGAAGTCACCCGTCTCGCGCATGGGCGGGGGCTTCGCCTGTAGGAACGCCGCTCCTTTCCTGGGCCATGCTCGCGGGCGCCCGGCGAAAGTTGGGCTTTAGGGCGGCCAAGGCGAATTTGAATGTCTAGTATTTTAATTGAGTATAAGCGTTGGACACCACGAGGGAGACAACGAATGTTGAAGCGCCGCTTTTTCCTGGCCGCCGCCGCGGCTGCCGGCCTTGCCGCAAGCCTGTCCGCCTGCTCGGGTGGCGCTTCGAAAGGTGATTCGGTCGAGCTGACCAACGTCTCCTACGATCCGACGCGGGAGCTCTATCAGGCGATCAACCCGGCCTTCGCCAAGCACTGGCAGGAGAAGACCGGCAAGACCGTCACCTTCCGGATGAGCCACGGCGGCTCGGGCAAGCAGAGTCGCGCGATCATCGACGGGCTGGAAGCCGACGTCGCCACCCTGGGCCTCGCCTACGACATCGATTCGATCGCCCGGAAGGGCCACCTGCTGCCCGAGGACTGGCAGAAGGCCCTGCCCGACAACTCCGCGCCCTATACCTCGACGATCGTCTTCCTGGTCCGCAAGGGCAATCCGAAGGGCATCAAGGACTGGGGCGACCTGATCAAGCCCGGCGTCCAGGTGATCACTCCCAATCCCAAGACCAGCGGCGGTGCGCGGTGGAACTTCCTCGCCGCCTGGGCCTACGGCAAGAAGGCCGGCGGCAGCGACGCCGCGGCGCGCGACTACGTGACCAAGCTGTTCGCCCAGGTTCCGGTGCTCGACAGCGGCGCGCGCGGCTCGACCACCACCTTCGTCGAGCGCGGCATCGGCGACGTCCTGCTCTCCTGGGAGAACGAGGCGCACCTCGCCGAAGCGCAACTCGGCAAGGGCAAGTTCGAGATCGTGGTCCCCTCGCTCTCGATCCTCGCCGAGCCGCCGGTCGCGGTCGTCACCGAGAACGCGAAGAAGCACGGCACCACCGATGTCGCCGAGGCCTACCTCAAGTTCCTCTACACCCCCGAGGCGCAGCGGATCATCGCCCAGAACTTCTACCGCCCGCGCGATCCGCAGGTGGCGGCGCAGTTCACCGCGCAGTTCCCGCAGATCAACCTGGTGACGATCGACGGCGACTTCGGTGGCTGGACCGCGGCGCAGAAGACCTTCTTCGACGACGGCGGCGTGTTCGACCAGGTCACGACGAAGAAGTGATCGGCGCCCCGTAACCGGCTATAGTTCCCAGTCCCTCCTTCGAGCAGGCCACTGCAGATGTCCCATCTCGCTTCTCCCGCGGCGAACCGTGCCCCCGGCCGCCTCGGCTCCTGGCGCCAGCCTTCGGTGCTGCCGGGCTTCGGGCTGACCTTCGGCTTCACCCTCGCCTGGCTGACCCTGATCGTGCTGATCCCGCTCGCCACGATCTTCATCCGCACCGCCGGCATGGGCTGGAGTGAGTTCGTCGCGGTCGGCCTGTCGAGTCGCGCCCTCGCCGCCTATCGCCTGAGCTTCGGCACGGCCGCCGCCGCGGGCCTGGTCAACGCGGTCTGCGGCCTGCTCGTCGCCTGGGTGCTGGTGCGCTACGCCTTTCCCGGCAAGCGTGTGGTCGCGGCCCTGGTCGACCTGCCGTTCGCCCTGCCGACCGCCGTCGCCGGCATCGCCCTGACCGCGCTTTATGCGCCCTCGGGTTGGGTCGGGCAGTTCCTCGACCCGCTCGGGATCAAGGTCGCCTTCACCTCGGTCGGCATCACCATCGCGCTGATCTTCATCGGCCTGCCCTTCGTCGTCCGCTCGGTCGAGCCGGTGCTGGCCGACCTCGGCAAGGAAGTGGAAGAAGCCGCCGCCACGCTCGGCGCGAACCGCTGGCAGACCTTCAACCGGGTGATCTTCCCGGCGATCTTCCCCGCGTTGCTGACCGGCTTCGCGCTGGCCTTCGCCCGGGGGGTGGGGGAATACGGCTCGGTGATCTTCATCTCGGGCAATATGCCCGGCAAGACCGAGATCGCCCCGCTGCTGATCGTCACCCAGCTCGAACAGTACAACTACGCCGGAGCCACTGCGATCGCGATGGTGATGATGCTGGCGAGCTTCGCCGTGTTGCTGCTGATCAACTGGATCCAGGCGGTCACGCGCCGGAGGGCCGGGGCATGAGCGCGGCCGCCGTTACCCCGATCGTGCCGGCGCCCCAGGCCGCCGTCCCGATCAAGCCGCTGTCGTTCCAGCGCCTGCGCGCGCTGCGCCGCAACTCGGCGCGGGCCACGGGCGAGAGCCGGCTGGCCCAGACCCTGCTGATCCTGCTCGCGCTGGCATTCCTCGGCTTCTTCGTGGTCCTGCCGCTGGTCGCGGTGTTCAGCGAGGCGCTGGAGCAGGGCCTCGGCATGTTCCTCGCGGCGATCAAGAACCCTGACGCGCTGGCCGCGATCCGGCTGACCCTGCTCATCGCCGCGATCAGCGTGCCGCTCAACATGGTCTTCGGCGTGGCCGCGTCCTGGGCGATCACCAAGTTCAGCTTTCCCGGCAAGAGCCTGCTGACCACGCTGATCGACCTGCCGTTCTCGGTCTCGCCGGTGGTCTCGGGCCTGATCTTCGTCCTGCTGTTCGGCGCCCACGGCTATCTCGGCCCCTGGCTCCAGGCGCACGACATCAAGATCATCTTCGCGATCCCCGGCATCATCCTGGCGACCGTCTTCATCACCTTCCCCTTCGTCGCGCGCGAGCTGATCCCGCTGATGATGGAGCAGGGCAAGGACGACGAGGAGGCGGCGCTGTCGCTCGGCGCGAACGGCTGGCAGACCTTCTGGCACGTCACCCTGCCGAACATCCGCTGGGGCCTGCTCTACGGCGTGCTGCTGTGCAACGCGCGCGCCATGGGAGAATTCGGCGCGGTATCGGTGGTATCGGGCCATATCCGCGGCCTG
>CALLNA010000041.1 GCA_938005655.1 uncultured Novosphingobium sp. | reverse complement strand
CATTTTTTCGTCCCTCCGGACCACTCCCGGAGGGGCCAGGCGCGCAACCGGAGCGGGAGCGCACCTACCCAAAACATTTACGTCACCCTGCCGGCCGGTCCGGATCGCCCCACGGGACACCATGCGCCCGGGAAGGCGAATTGTCGGGCCTTTATGACATTATTAGGCCCGGTTTTCCGTGTGCTTTAACTCCGTTGACCTACCCGCGCAACGCCTTATCGGAATTTGCAGGCGGTTAACCGATGATTCAAACTCGTTAAGCGCAATCTGTTTCTGAAGCCTCTTGCGTCGGATCGCAAGGCCTTGGTGCAAGCCAATTTTCCGGAGGTTGCCGATGTCGTCCCGCCTCGCCCGAATCGTCCTGCCGTTCTGCGCCGCGGGGCTCTGCGCCGCCGCGCCGCCCGCGCCGCCGGGCCCCGCGCCGACCTATGCGGACCTCGTCGATCTCTCCGATTCGGCGCCTTTGGTGCTCAAGGCGCAGATTCGCAGCCAGAGCCCGGTCGAGCCGGAGCGCGCGCCGGGCGTCCGGCCGGGCTGGGTCCGGCTCTACGTCCAGGCCCGGGTCGAGGCGCTGCTGTTCGGCAAGGCCGCGGTCAGCGAGATGCAGTCCTATCTGGTCGACGTGCCGCTCGACGCGCGCGGCAAGGCGCCCAAGCTGGCCAAGGCCAGCGTGCTCCTCTTCGCCCGCCCCGTGCCGAATCGCCCGGGCGAGCTCCAGCTCGTCACCCCCGACGCGCAGGTCTTCTCGACGCCGGAGCGCGACGCCCAGGTCCGCGCGATCATCGGCGAGCTGCTCGCACCGGGCGCCCCGGGCCGGATCGGCGCCGTGCGCGAGGCGATCAACGTCGCCGGAGACCTGGCGGGCGAGGGCGAGACCCAGATCTTCCTCACCACCAAGGACGGCGCCCCGGTCGCGATCACCGTCTCGCGCAAGGCCGGCGAGGCGCCGCGCTGGAGCGTCTCGTTCTCCGAGGTCGTCGAGTCCGACGCCAGGCCCCCGGCGGCCGGGACCCTGCCCTGGTATCGCCTCGCCTGCTTCCTGCCGCGCCGCCTGCCGCCGGGCGCCAACCTCTCGGAAGGCGATGTGCAGAAGGCCCAGGCCGAGGCCGACTACCGGCTCGTCCTGCAAGGGCTGGGAGAGTGCCGCCGGACCCGGGTCTTCGGGCTGCCGCGCTAAGGGCGCCTCCCGCTAGGCACTGGCCTTTCGCACCGTGCTGGCCTAGGGGCGCGGCGTCCGGGAATCGGGCGGGACCGTAGGGGCAGACTTCGCATGGCCGAACCGCTGAACATCGCACTGGCCGGGCTCGGCACCGTGGGCGCGGGCGTGATCCGCCTGCTCGACGCCAACGCCGCGCTCGTTGCGCGTCGGGCCGGGCGGCCGATTCGCATCACCGCGATCTCCGCGCGCGACCGGACCAAGGACCGCGGCGTCGACATCTCCGGCTATGCCTGGGAAGACGACATGACCGCGATGGCCGCGCGGCCCGACGTCGACGTGGTGGTCGAGCTGGTCGGCGGGGCGGACGGCCCGGCGCTGACCCTGGCGCGCAATGCCATCCTTCACGGCAAGTCGCTCGTCACCGCCAACAAGGCGATGATCGCCCACCACGGGCTGGAGCTGGCCGAGGCGAGCGAGAAGGCGCGCGTCGCGCTGAAGTTCGAGGCCGCGGTCGCCGGCGGCATCCCGGTGATCAAGGGCCTGCGCGAAGGCGCGGCGGCCAACCGGATCGAGCGGCTCTACGGCATCCTCAACGGCACCTGCAACTTCATCCTCTCGACCATGGAGGACACGGGCCGCGACTTCGCCGACGTCCTCGCCGAGGCCCAGGCCAAGGGCTATGCCGAGGCCGACCCCAGCTTCGACGTCGAGGGCACCGACGCCGCGCACAAGCTGGCGATCCTCTCGGCCATCGCCTTCGGCACGCGGACCGACTTCGCCTCGGTCGAGACCGCCGGGATCACCGCGATCACCGCCGCCGACATCGCCCAGGCCGACGCGCTCGGCTACGTCATCCGCCTGATCGGGATCGCCGAGGTCGACGATCACGGCGGCATGCCGCGCCTGTTCCAGCGGGTCCAGCCGCACCTCGTGCCCTTCGACCACCCGCTCGCCCATGTCGACGGCGCGACCAACGCGGTCGTGGCCGAGGGCAACTTCTCGGGCCGCCTGCTGTTTCAGGGCGCGGGCGCGGGCGACGGGCCGACCGCCAGCGCCGTGGTCGCCGACCTCATCGACATCGCCCGCGGCGACCTCGGCGGGGAGGCCGGTGCGCCCTTCTCGATCCAGGTCGCGGAGATGGAGGAGATGGCGCCTGCCGCCTCGGGCCACCGCCTGGGCCGCGCCTATATCCGCTTCCTCGTCGCCGACCGTCCCGGCGTCCTCGCCGAGATCACCGCCGCCATGCGCGACGCGGGCGTCTCGATCGAGAGCCTGATCCAGAAGGGCCGCGCGGAAGAAGGCGGCACGGTGATGGTCGCCATGGTCACGCACGAAGGCCCCGAAGCCCGCGTCACCGAGGCCCTGCGCCTGCTCGACGGCTCGGACGCCCTGGCCGGCCGGCCGCTGGTGATGCAGCTTCTGGGGGAATAGGCGGCGAGGGGGCTAGCCGGGAGTCCTCCCTGCCGCCCTACCGATCCGACATTTCCCCGTTCGCCACCTTCTCGGCATCCGAGTCCTTCGGCGTCTCGGGGATCGATTTGAGGTCGATCATGTAGATCGGCTCACCGGCCCGGCCCAGGCCCAGGCAGCCGAGCTGGCCCTTGCCCTTGCACGATCCCCGGTCGAGCTGCGGCGTGCGGGGCTGCCGGTGCGGGTCGCCTGGCGCGAGTTCGGGTCGGTCTCGGAGGTCGGCGGCACCCGCCACTGCTTGCCGTCCTCGGGCGCGCAGACCACGATCTCGCCGTTCTTGTCCTCCTTGCCGCAGGTCTTGGGGCGCTGCGGTGCGGCCGGGCCGTAGGCTGCCTTGGCCCGGTCGACCATCGCTCCGACCTTGGCGTCGGTCGCGTCGCCGGTCGCGGCGTCGGCGGGGCCGGGCGCCTGCTGCGCCAGGGCCGTGCCGGAGGCCACGAACAACAGGGCCGTGAAGCAGAGCCCGAATCCCCGTCTCGACAATTGCGGCTCCCCTCTCTAGGCGGCACGAGCAGCCTCCTATCACAGCAGCAACAGGGAATGCCATGACCGCCGCCCCCGCCAGCACACTTCTCGACCGCGTCCTCGTCATGGAGATGGTCCGCGTGACCGAAGCCGCCGCCATCGCCGCCTCCCGGCTGATCGGCCGGGGCGACGAGAAGGCCGCCGACGCCGCCGCGGTCGAGGCCATGCGCAAGGCCTTCGACGAGCTTCAGATCGACGGCACCGTGGTCATCGGCGAGGGCGAGCGCGACGAGGCGCCGATGCTCTACATCGGCGAGAAGGT
Organism: uncultured Novosphingobium sp.; assembly: GCA_938005655.1. Classification (GTDB taxonomy): domain Bacteria; phylum Pseudomonadota; class Alphaproteobacteria; order Sphingomonadales; family Sphingomonadaceae; genus Novosphingobium. Next base: position 5,398 of record CALLNA010000041.1, on the reverse strand, counting down.
CGGCGGCGCGCAGGGGACCGGCCCGAAGATCGACATCGCGCTCGATCCGCTGGAAGGCACGACGATCACCGCCAAGGCCGGGCCCAACGCGCTCGCCGTCCTGGCCTGCGCCGAGGCCGGTAACCTGCTCAACGCGCCCGACGTCTACATGGACAAGCTCGCGGTCGGCCCCGGCTATCCGGAAGGGATCATCGACCTCGCCAAGTCGCCGACCGAGAACGTCAAGGCGGTGGCGGCGGCCAAGGGCGTCGAGCCGGGCGACATCATCGTCTGCGTGCTCGACCGTCCGCGCCACGCCGACCTCATCGCCGAGCTGCGCGGCCTGGGCTGCGGCGTCGCCCTGATCCCGGACGGCGACGTGGCGGGCGTGATCGCCGTGACCAACCCCGAGACCACGATCGACCTCTACATGGGCCAGGGCGGCGCGCCCGAGGGCGTCCTCGCCGCCGCGGCCCTGCGCTGCGTCGGCGGCCAGTTCAACGGCCGCCTGGTCTTCCGCAACGAGGACGAGCGCAGCCGCGCCCGCAAGTGGGGGATCGAGGACCTCAACAAGATCTACAAGCTGGAGGAGCTGGCCAAGGGCGACTGCATCTTCGCCGCGACCGGCGTGACCGACGGCTCCCTGCTCGACGGCGTGAAGCGCCTCAAGGGCGGCACGATGACCACCGAGAGCGTGGTGATGCGCGCCAGCTCGGGCACCGTGCGCTGGGTGAAGGGCGAGCACCACAAGGGCGGGTGAGGATCAGGCGTCGATCCCGGGTCCCGCTTGTTCGGGCGCGAGGCTGGAAACAGCGGCGGCACCCCGGATGAGGTCCGGGGCGACGAAGGGGCCGCAATCGGGCCGTGTGCCGGCAGTCCGCTTCTGGATCGTCCGGGCGGCGTGATGGCCTCTCGCAGGCCCGGCCGCCGGCAATCCCCACCTTCGCCGGCCCCGAATGTTGCAATCCCGCGACGCCGGGCTAGAGCCTGCCGCCTAACGACTCACGCGCGGGAAGGGCACGCGAAATGAAGATCATGGCCGGCAACTCCAACCTGCCGCTGGCGCGGGCGATCGCGGGCTATCTGGAAATGCCGCTGACCGACGCCTCGGTGCGGCGCTTCGCCGACGAGGAGGTCTTCGTCGAGATCCACGAGAACGTCCGCGGCGAGGACGTCTTCGTCATCCAGTCGACCTCCTACCCGACCAACGACAACCTGATGGAGCTGCTGATCTGCATCGACGCGCTGCGCCGCGCCTCGGCCAAGCGGATCACGGCGGTCGTCCCCTATTTCGGCTATGCCCGGCAGGACCGGAAGCCGGGGCCGCGCACCCCGATCTCGGCCAAGCTCGTCGCCAACCTCATCACGCAGGCGGGCGCCGACCGCGTGCTCTCGGTCGATCTCCACGCCGGGCAGATCCAGGGCTTCTTCGACATCCCGACCGACAACCTCTACGCCGCGCCGGTCATGGCCGCCGACATCCAGGCGCGCAACGGCGGGCAGGAGCTGATGGTCGTCTCGCCCGACGTCGGCGGCGTGGTCCGTGCCCGGGCGCTGGCCAAGCGGCTCGACAACGCGCCGCTCGCCATCGTCGACAAGCGCCGCGACAAGCCCGGCCAGTCCGAGGTGATGAACATCATCGGCGACGTGAAGGGCCGCGCCTGCATCATGATCGACGACATCATCGATTCGGGCGGCACCTTGTGCAACGCGGCCCAGGCGCTGATGGACGCCGGCGCGGCCAGCGTGACCGCCTATATCACCCACGGCGTGCTGTCCGGCGGAGCCGTGGCGCGGGTCAACGGCTCGGCGCTCAAGGAACTGGTCATCACCGATTCGATCGTCGCCACCGAGGCGACCGCCCAGTCCGACAAGATCCGCCTCCTGACCATCGCCCCGCTGATCGGCGAGGCCGTGCGGCGCATCTCGGACGAAAGCTCGGTCAGCTCGCTGTTCGATTGATGCGTTGACCGGATCGAGCTGCGCTTGATCCTCGCGCCACCCACCGCCCCGGCTCTCGCCGTCAGGCGATCAAGCTATTGCCACGGTCGCACCCCGCCTGGCGCGAGGCGTTCGATCATCTCCAGCCGGCGGGCCTGGCGCGATTCGAGGGCCAGGGTCAGGAGCGGCTGCGGGGTCGCGGCGAACTGGCGCGGGGACATGCCGAATAGCTCGGTGAACTCGCGGATCAGGTGACTCTGGTCGTAGTAGCGCAGCAGCAGCTCATCGGCCTCGGCCGGATCGGCGACGCCGCGCAGGTAGCTCGCCATGTCGAGCGCGCGGGCGCGGCGCAGCATCTGCTTGGGCGCCATGCCGAAGTCGCGGCGGACGATCCGCTCCAGCTTGCGCTGGTCGATCCCGCAGCGGGCGGCGAAGTCGGCGATGTTCGCCCCGGGATCGGCGAAGGCCAGGTACTCGAACTGCGCGGTGATCGGGTCGATCGGCTCGGCTCCGGACTCGACGACGATCCGGCGGATCACGTCCTCTAGGATCTGGAGCCAGGCCTCGGGTTCGCTCTCGCTCTCGCGCTCCAGCATCTGGAGCACGGCCTCGCCCGGCAGGCCCATCGCCTCGCAGGGCACGATGCGGTCGAGGAAGTCCGCGGTCTTCATCCGGCGTAGCGCGTGGCCGGTGCCCGGGCGCAGCGCCATGCCGACGCTGACGAAGCTGCCGGTCACGGTGATCGGCATCCGCCGCGTCTGGGGGCCGAAGAACATCGCGCAGCGCTCTCCCTCAATCGAGCCGTCGGCGGTCTCGGCCCGCCAGCGTCCCTTGAGCTGGATGCGGAACTGCGACAGGTCGTTGAGCAGGCCGCACCGCAGCTCATGCGTGGGAGGCACCTCCACCACCGAGGCGTAGAGGCGCGCGATCCACGGCGCGAGGTCGGGCGAGGCCGCGCGATTGTAGGACAGCGGCTGCCCCTGCCGCGTCACTCCGTTCCTCGAAGCGATCGCTCCGTCGACCGCCGGCGTCCTCGGCCTCACTCTCGGTTCCCCTGGTCCGCGCCTCCTGTTCCGCCGCTCCGGGCCGGACGGCTCGGAACGAAGCGGATACACCGTGTAAATTATCGGACGATTCGCATGAAAAGGAAAGCGCCTCCGCGCGGTCGTGGTGGGGAACTTGACCGGAATGGAGCAAACCGGGCAGACGGCGGCGATGAAGCTGGACGACGACATCGCCCTCGCCCTCAGGCTCGCCGACGCGGCGGGCGCGGCGATCCGCCCCTATTTCCGCAGCGACCTGCCGCCCGAGCGCAAGGACGACGCGACCCCCGTGACCCTGGCCGACCGCGCTGCCGAGGAGGCGATGCGCCGGATTCTCAAGGCCGAGGCCCCGCGCGACACGGTGATCGGCGAGGAGTTCGGCGCCGAGGCGGGCACTTCGGGACGAAGCTGGGTGCTCGATCCGATCGACGGCACGGCCGGCTTCCTCGCCGGGCGGCCGATCTTCGGCACCCTGATCGCCCTGGTGGTCGAGGGCTGGCCGGTGCTCGGCGTCATCGACCAGCCGATCCTCGGCGAGCGCTGGCTGGGCGCGAGCGGGCGGCCGACCACGCTGAACGGCCAGCCGGCGCGCACCCGCCCCTGCCGCGCCCTGGGCGAGGCGACCCTGGCGACGACCGGGCCGCACTACTTCGACGATCACGACGGCGCGCACTTCATGGGCCTCGCCGCCAAGACCGACCACAAGCGGATGGTCATGGGCGGCGACTGCTACAACTACGCCATGCTCGCCTCGGGCCACCTCGACCTGGTCTGCGAGGCCGGGCTCAAGCTCCACGACTGGGCGGCGCTGGTGCCCGTGGTCGAGGGCGCGGGCGGCACGATGTGCGACTGGAACGGCGATCCGCTCCACGCCGGATCAACCGGCCACGTCCTCGCCCTGGGCGACCCGGCGCGGCTGGAGGACGTGGTCGAGGCCCTGGCCTGCGGGCACTGAGCGAGGCGAATCGGCTCCCCGTCCCGGAGGAGGGGAGCCGATCCCCCCTACGGCGCCGCGTCGAAGTTGATCGCGGCGATGTCCAGGATCTCCTGCCGGTCGTCGGCGAGGATGTGGCCCGCGCGGATCGCAGCGTTGAGCGCAGCGGTGAAGCGGCGCAGGTATTCGGCCTTGCCGCCCGGATAGAGCGCGGCGAGTTCCGCCTTGGTCATCGGCTCGCCCTTGCCGGCCAGCATGCCGATGAACGACTTGGGATCGCCCTTGCCCGAGAGGCGGATGGTCGGCACGTCGGTCCACGGCGTGCGGATGCCGCCCCGCGCGATGCCCGAGGCGTCGCGGACCAGGGCGGGCTCGGCGCTGCCGGCGGCGGGGTCCAGCGTCAGCAGCGGCGTGCTCGCCGGGGCCTTGCCGGTGCGGACCCAGCCGTTGAGCGCGGAGATCGCCGCCTCGCTGACGTAGTGGTGCGGCATCCCGGGGTTGAGCGGCACGGCCTCCGGCCCCATCGGCCCCTGCTTCGAGGGCAGGAAGACCTTGGCCAGGGCCGCGCTGCCCTCCTTGCCCGAATCCATGAAGGCGCCCGCGAACAGGTAGTTGTCGGCATGGGCCGCGCCGGCCAGCTCCCACACGCGCAGGGTCGCGCTGTCGGGGCGGCGCGAGGCGTGATAGCCGGGCAGGCGTCCGCCGAGCAGGTCGGTCTCGGTGATCAGCGTCAGCACCGGCACGCGCAGGTCAGGCCGGAAGCGGACGTGCGGCGGCGGGCTCTCCGGCCCGCTGCCGGGCGCGCCGCCCATCCCGCCCGCGTCGAGCGCGGAGGAGCTGCCGAAGCGCGAATGGATGAAGAACCCGTCATAGACCCGGGCCAGCCGGTCGACCGCGTTGACGTAGGTGGTGAGGAAGGCGGCCGATTGCGATTCGCCGATGCCCAGCACCTGGCGCGGCGCGAGCGAGCCGAGCAGCCCGGCCGCGCCCGGCGTCTTGAGCGCGCGGCCGACCTGCGAGAAGATGTCGAACGAGAAGGCGTCGCCCGGGTGGCTCAGCGAGCCGTAGCGCTGCGGGTCGGCCTTCTTGAGCGCCGTGCCCGCGCCCATGATCCCGCCGCCGCCCTCGACGCCGACCTTCTGTGCCGAGACCCCGACCCAGGCGTAGCCCTTGCGGACCATCTCGCGGTGGGCGACCATCCAGTCCGCCGCGGCGTCCTGCCCGGCGGTGACGTTGAGCCATTCGACCAGCACCGTGCCGTTGAACTTGGCCGGGTCGACCGGGCGGATTACCACCATGCGGGTCTTGAACGGCGCGGTCGCGGCGGCGCTCGCGTTCCACACCCCGTCGGCGCTCGGCGGGCCGGGCAGGCGGTAGGAGGTCGCGGTGCCGCCGACGAAGGCCTCGCTCGCCTGGTAGCCGACGTCGGCCAGGTCGTAGTTCGAGATCAGCAGGTTGGGCTTGCCCGGCACCGCCTCGATGCTCGGCGCGGCGGCCGGCG
>CALLNA010000040.1 GCA_938005655.1 uncultured Novosphingobium sp. | reverse complement strand
GTGGCTTCGCGCAGCGCACCGACCGGGTGTCCCGCTCGCCCGGCGAGGAGATCGCGGCCGGCAACCTGATCTTCACCCTCGACCGGGCGACCGCGCAGCGGGACGACACCGACCTCGGCCGGGGCACGTGGACGGTGCTGGTCACCGGAAGCGTCCGCAATCCGCACGAGACCTCGCTCCGGCCGATGACCGGTGACCGGGGCAACCTGCTCGCCCGCGACCACAGCGCCGCGGCCGACAGCGAGCGCTCGAAGGTCCAGATCGAGCCCGGCGAGGAGGGCCTGGTCCATGCGTAGGTTCGCGATCCTGGCGCTCCCGCTCGCCCTGGCCGCCTGCAAGGTCGGCCCGAACTACGCGCGGCCCGAGACCCCGCCGCCCGCCGCCGGGCCGTTCCAGACGGTCGCGCCGGGGCTCAGCGACGCCCCTGCCGAGGACAAGTGGTGGCGGCTCTACGACGATCCCGCGCTCGACGCGCTGGTCCGGCGCGCGCTCGCCGCCAATACCGACCTGCGCGTCGCCCAGGCCAACCTCCGCCGCGCCCAGGCCGTGGTCAGCGAGGCGCGGGCCAATCGCCTGCCGCAGGGCCAGACCACGGGCGGCGCTCAGTACGGCAACGCCCAGGGCGCGCAGCAGCCCGGCGGGGCGGGCACCCAGTGGACCTACAACGCCGGGATGCAGCTCGACTGGGAGATCGACCTGTTCGGCCGCCTCGCCCGCACGATCGAGGCCGCCCGCGCCGACCGCGAGGCGACCGAGGCCACCCGCGACCGCGTCGCCCTGACCGTCGCCGCCGAGACCGCGCGCGCCTATGTCGACGCCTGCGCCCTGGCCGAGGGGATCGCCGTCGCCCGGAGCTCGGCCGAGATCGCCGCGCGCCAGCTCGGCCTGCTCCGCCAGCGCGAGCGCGCCGGAGCCGTCTCGCGGCTCGACACCGAGCGCTCGGCGACGGCCCTGGCCAATGTCCAGGCCGAGCTGCCGACGCTCGAAGGCCGCCGCCGCGCCTCGCTGTTCGAGCTGGCCGCCCTGCTCGGGCTGACCCCGAGCGAGGTTCCGGCCGAGGCCCAGGCCTGCGCCCGCGCGCCGCGCGTCCTCCAGCCGATCCCGGTGGGCGACGGCCGGGCGCTGCTCGCCCGCCGCCCCGACATTCGCGAGGCGGAGCGCAAGCTCGCCGCCGACACGGCGCGGATCGGCGTCGCCACGGCCGACCTCTATCCGCGGATCTCGCTCGGCGGATCGGGCAACTTCTTCCGCAGCGACAGCGTGCGCGGCTCGGACTCGTTCTCCTTCGGCATCGGGCCGCTACTGACCTGGAGCTTCCCCTCGATCCTGGCCGGGCGCACCCGCATCCGCCAGGCCGAGGCGACCGCCCAAGCCTCGCTGGCAACCTTCGACGGGACGGTGCTGATCGCGCTCAAGGAGGTCGAGCAGGCGCTGTCCTACTACGCCACGGAAGGCGAGCGGAACGCCCGCCTGCACGAGGCGGTAACCCATGCCGAGGCGGCCTATGCCTTGGCTGACCGGCGCTATCGCGCGGGCTCGATCGGGCTGATCGACCAGCTCGACGCCCAGCGCGAGCTGACCTCGGCGCGCAGCGCGCTGGCCAGCTCCGACCAGTTGCTCGGTTCGCGCCGGATCGACCTGTTCAAGGCGCTCGGCGGCGGCTGGGCGGACCTGCCGCCCGCCGCTACGCCGCCGCGCTGATCGCCGCGAGGTCGGCTTCGTCCGGACGCCAGCCGCTGGCCATCAGGCCCCCAACGCCGAACAATGCCTCCGCCGCCGGGCGCAGGCCGGTCGCCCGCACCACGGCTCCCAGTTCCCCGGCGCGGGGATCGTCGACCGGGGCGCCGTCGCCGCGCAGGTGCCGCAGCCAGGCGCCCAGGGCGGCGAGGATCGCCGGGCAGCGCTCCCCCCGGGCCTGGTGCGCGGCCAGCGTCGCCAGCCAGCGTTGGGGCACCTTCTGGCTGCCGTCCATCGCGATCTGGGCAAGGCGGTGGGCCAGCGCCGGATTGGCGAAGCGCGCGAGCAGCGCGTCGGCATAGGCGGCAAGGTCCTGGCCCGGCGCAGCGGCGAAGCTGGTCGCGGCTTCGCGACGCATCAGCCGCTCGACCAGCGGGCGCAGCACCGGGTCGGCGATCGCCTCGTGGACGAAGGCGTGGCCGCGCTCGAGCCCGAGATAGGCGAGCGCCGAATGGGCACCGTTGAGCATCCGCAGCTTGGCCGTCTCATAGGGCGCGACGTCCGCCACGAGCTGCGCGCCCACGGCCTCCCAGCCGGGACGGGGGCCGGCGAAGCGGTCCTCGATCACCCATTGGCTGAAGGGCTCGGTCATCACCGCCGCCGCATCGTCGAGGCCGAGCAGGGCGGCGGCTTCGGCACGGTCGGTTTCGGTCGTCGCGGGGACGATCCGGTCGACCATCGTTGCCGGGCAGGCGCAGTTCGCGGCGATCCATTCGCCGAGCGCCGGATCGTGGCGGGCGCAATAGTCGGCCAGCAAACGTTCGAGGACGCGGCCGTTGTCGGCCAGGTTGTCGCAGGACAGCAAAGTTAGCCCCGGCAGTCCCGCGTCGCGCCGCCGCCGCAGCCCCTCGGCGAGGAAGCGGAACACGCTGCCGCTGCCCGCCAGCGCGGGATCGAGCGATCCGTCAGGCGCGCGGCAATAGCCCTTCTCGGTGATCGTGAAGCTGACGATCCGGGTCTCCGCCGCGGCGAGGGCGGCGATTGCCGCCTCGGGCTCCCGGCTCGCGACCAGGACCCGCCCGACCGCGCCGACCACCCGCGCGCGGCTCCCGGCGGCGGAGCGCTCGATGACCGAATAGAGCCCGTCCTGCGGGTTCATCTGCTCGGCGACGCCGGCCGAGCGCAGCGAGACGCCCAGGATCGCCCAGTCACGGTCCCCGGCGTCCATCGCCCGGTCGGTGTACCAGGCCTGGTGCGCGCGGTGGAAGGCGCCGATGCCGAAGTGGACGATGCCGGCGGCTTGCGTCTTTCTGTCGTAGGCGAAGCGTTCGACGCCGGGCGCGAGCCGGCCGAGCGTCGCGGCGGACAGCCTCACAGCCTGTAGGCCTGCTTGACCAGGCCGTAGGTCAGGTCGCGCGCCAGCTCGGCCGCCTCCCAGTCCTCCAGGCGATGCTCGGCGACCAGCTCGGCGAGGAAGCCGCAGTCGATCCGCCGCGCGACGTCGTGCCGCGCCGGGATCGAGAGGAAGGCGCGGGTATCGTCGTTGAAGCCGACCGTGTTGTAGAAGCCCGCCGTCTCGGTGGTCATCCGGCGGAACCGGCGCATCCCCTCGGGGCTGTCGTGGAACCACCAGGCCGGGCCGAGCTTGAGGCACGGGTAATGCCCGGCGAGCGGCGCCAGCTCGCGCGCATAGGTGCTCTCGTCGAGCGTGAAGAGGATGATCGAGAGCGCGGACGCATTGCCGAAGCGGTCGAGCAGGGGCTTCAGCGCGTGGACGTATTCGGTGCGCATCGGCACGTCCGCGCCCTTGTCGCGGCCGAACCGGGCGAAGACCTCGGCGTTGTGGTTGCGATAAGCGCCGGGGTGAATCTGCATGACCAGGCCGTCGTCGAGGCTCATCGCCGCCATCTCGGTCAGCATCTGGGCGCGGAACAGCTCGGCCTCGGCCGGGGTGAACGCGCCGGAGACGACCTTGGCGAACAGCGCCTCGGCCTCGACCGGCGGCAGGTCGGCGGTGTGCGGGGTCGGGTGTCCGTGGTCGGTCGAGGTCGCGCCCATCGCCGCGAAGAAGGCGCGGCGCTGGCGGTGCGCGGCGAGGTAGCCGGGCCAGCTCGTGCAGTCTTCTCCGGTGAGGGTGGAGAGCGCGTCGAGGTTGGTGCGGAAGCCCTCGAACTCCGGATCGATCACCGGATCGGGGCGATAGGCGGTGATGACCCTCCCGCTCCAGCCGCTCTCCCGGATCGCGCGGTGGTGGTCGAGCGGGTCGAGCGGGCTCTCGGTCGTCGCGATCAGCTCGATGCCGTAGCGCTCGAACAGGGCGCGGGGGCGGAAGGCGTCGGTGGCCAGCGCCGCGGTAATCGTGTCGTAGTAGCGGTCGGCGGTCTCGCCATCGAGCCGCACGTCGATCCCGAAGGCCTCGGCGAAGACCCAGTCGAGCCAGAGCCGCGAGGGCGTGCCGCGGAACAGATGATAGCGCGTCGCGAACAGCCGCCAGGCCGCGCGCGGGTCGAAGCGGGGATTGCCGACGCCCAGCGCCTCCAGCGGCACGCCCTGCGAATAGAGCATCCGGAAGACGTAGTGGTCCGGCACCAGCAGCAACTCGGCGGCATTGCCGAAGGGCGCGTTCTCCGCGAACCAGGCGGGGTCGGTATGGCCGTGCGGGCTGACGATCGGCAGCCCGGCGACCTCGGCATGGAGCGCGCGCGCGATGTCGCGCACCTTGGGCTCCGCCGGGAACAGCCGGTCGGGATGCAGGGTCAACGGCCGGGGCATCTAGCGATATCGCGCCCGCTTGGCCTCGGCGATGCGGCGCGCCTCCTCCACCGCCTTTTCCTCGGTGGCGAACAGCAGGCTGTCGAGCACGGCGGCGAGGTGCGCGCGCATTGCCGCCCGCGCCGCCTTGGGATCGCGCGCCTTCAGCGCGTCGAGCACGGCGGTATGCTCCTCGACCACCGGCTTGACGTTGGCGGTGCGCGCCTTCTCGTGCAGCAGGGCGGCCTCGGGCGAGGTGTCGCGCAGGGCCCAGAGCTTCTCGATCGTCTCGTAGATCGCGGTGTTGCGGGTCGCCTTGGCGATCGCCAGGTGAAAGGCGCGGTCGGCCTTGACCGTGCCCCTGGGGTCCTGGTTCTCACGTGCGATCTCGCTGACCAGCCGCTCGATCTCGGCGACGTCCTCGTCGTTGACCTGGCTCGCGGCGAGGGCGGCGGCCTCGCCCTCGAACAGCAGGCGCGCCTCGGTCAGCTCGAAGGCGGGGATGTCGAAGCCGGCGATCTGCCGCTTGCCCGGCAGCGCGATGACATAGGCGCCCGAGCCGATCCGCACCTCGACCAGGCCCTGGACCTCCAGCGCGATCACCGCCTCGCGCACGGTCGGGCGGCTGACGGCGTATTGCTGCGCCAGCTCGCGCTCGGCCGGCAGGCGGCTGCCGACCGGGAACTTGCCGGACGCCAGCTCGGCGATCAGCTTGCGGGCAAGGTCCTGGTAGAGCCGGTCGTTATTCTGGTAGGTAGTCCCGTCCATCTTGCGTTCCATTGGTCAGGCCAATACAGGCGATGTCAGTTGTGGCCGGGCGCGTCAAGCGATGCCCGGTCGATTGTTGGGCCGAATCCGGGATAAACCATGAAGATCACCGCCGCGAAAGTCATCGTCACCTGTCCCGGGCGCAATTTCGTGACGCTCAGGATCGAGACCGATCAGGGCGTCCACGGCATCGGCGACGCGACGCTGAACGGGCGCGAGCTTGCCGTCGTCTCCTATCTCCAGGACCATGTCGTCCCGGCGATCGTCGGCATGGACCCCGGCCGGATCGAGGATATTTGGCAGTTCCTCTATCGCGGTGCCTACTGGCGGCGCGGGCCGGTGACGATGCGGGCGATCGCCGCGGTCGAC